>JASJEC010000005.1 GCA_030064845.1 Kiloniellales bacterium | reverse complement strand
AATCCCCACGGCCGGGTGCCGACCCTGCGCGACGGCGAGGTCGTGGTCTGGGAGAGCATGGCGATCGTCCGCTACCTCGCCGCCCGCTATGCCGCCGGGACCCTCTGGCCCGAGGACCCCGGCGCGCGCGCCGTGGCCGACCAATGGATGACCTGGTGTCAGGCGGCGCCCTACGCGGCCGGCAACAAGCTGTTCTGGCTGACCGTGCGCACGCCGGCGGCCGACCAGGACAAGGCGGCGATCGCCCAGACGCTCGCGGTCCTGACCAGCCGTCTCCGGCTGGTCGAGACCCGGCTCGAGTCCTGCCGCTACCTGGCCGGAGACCACCTCACCATGGCGGACATCCCGCTCGGCGCGATCCTCTTCCGGTACTTCAAGCTGCCGATCAAGCGCGCCCGCCTGCCCAACATCGCCCGCTGGTACGAGGACCTCGTCCAACGCGAGGCCTACCGCCGGGCCGTCATGGTGTCCTTCGAGGCGCTGCGCGGCCGGCTCGCCTACTGAACGCGCTGCTCGCTAGAGCAGATCCGGGTTTGAGTGAATCGCCGGAGGCGATCCATCGAACCCGGTGAATCTGCTCTAACCTTAGATGTAGAGCGGATTCACATGTTTAGTTGGCAACCACGAAGTGGTTCCAACTAAACATGATCCGCTCTAGGCAGGACAATTGCACCGGAGATCCGGACAAATTCCGAGGCTGCTCGTGGACGTTGATCTGGGTCAATGAGAAGCTGGGCCCTAGGGCTCAAAACCTCTCCAGCGTCAATCTGCACTCGAGGACGAAATGGTCGAACATACCCACAGTGCCGGCCAGAGGGCGGGATGGTGGCCGCAGCTCTACGAGCCTCTGCGGCAGTTCGGCGAGAAGCTCGCCGACTGGTTCGCGCCGCGCTCGGAGGCCTCCGCGGTAAAGGACTACTACGAGATCTCCATGGAGCTGCCCGGTGTGAAGCCGGACGACATCGAGGTCTCGCTGCACGACAACCACCTGACGGTGAAGGGCGAGAAGCGTTTCCAGCGCGAAGAAAAGGGGCGCGCCTACTTCTTCTCCGAACGGGAGTACGGCGCTTTCGAGCGCTCCTTCAAGCTCCCGGCCGACGCGGCCAAGGACGGGATCTCCGCAGAGTTCGAGAACGGAGTCCTCGAACTCAGGGTCGCCAAGCTCGGCCCGCCGCCGAACAAGAGCCAGAAGATCGAGGTCCGCGCGAAATAGCCGGGCTAGGGCCTGTTGACAGTTAGGGCGCGCTCCTGGCGGGAGCGGATTTGCGCCGGGGCCAGGAGCGGGAGGCGCCGTGGGGTGGGGCCCCCACAAGGCCTTCCGCGACGCCGCCCCGGCGCAAATGCGCCCCGTCCCGAAGGGATCCGGCGCAATCGGCCCGCTGCCGCGTTGCTCGTCGTCGAATATGCCCGGCATGTCCTTCCTCCTTGCGCCTCACAGCGGGCCGATTTCACTCGGACCAGGAGCGCGCCATAACTGTCAACAGGCCCTAGCGCGGATCATGTTTGGTCGGAACCAGTTCGTGGTTCCGATCAAACATGTGAATCCGCTCTCCATCCTAGAGTTAGAGCAGAGTCACGCGATTGAATGGATCGCCCCGGGCGAGTCCATTCAATCGCGATCTGCTCTAGCGGCGGCGCGTCCGCGGGGATCGCCGCCGCCGCACGCCCGTATCATAGGGGAGCGCTTTCGAACCAGCCGAAGGAGTGCGGCATGTTCGGCAACCCCTCGATCGTCACGCGGATCGCCGTGGGCAAGACCGCCGGCTTCGCCCTCGGTCTGCTCGCCCTTCTCTGCTGGCCCCTGCTGCAGCCGGACATCGGCTGGATGCCGCGGATCGGCATCCTGCTCTGGTACACCACGCTGGGCGCGGTCATCGGCATGCTCGGCGTCTTCACGACGCATCCCGTGCTCAAGTTCCCCCTGCCCTGGTGGTTTCGGGGGCCGCTGCTGGGCGGTTGGATGAACCTCGTGCTCACCCTCTTCGCCTACGACACCTTCGCCACCACCATGCAGGCGGCCGCCGGGCCCGACGGGGCCCTCGCCTCGCCCTTCTGGTTCGTCGCCGAGGGGATGCTGGCCGGCCTGATCATCGGCTTCTTGGCGACACGCTTCGGCGGCGAAGGGCGGGAGACCGTCACCCGTGGCATGACCTGACCGCCAATGGCCGCACCCGCCGAGAGAGCCGGGGCCGGGCGTGCCATTGACCTTGGCGCCGTTCTGACCGATAGACCACGGGTCCAGTAGAAGACGCGGGACCCATGCTCGAAACCGCCCTGGTCTCCTTTACCACCTTCTTCGCCACCGTCGGGCCCGCCGACGTAGCGGCGCTCTTCGCCGCGCTGACTCACAACAACTCGCCCAGGGAACGGCGCAACATGGCTCTAAAGGCCTCGCTTATCGGCGGTGCCATTCTTCTGTTTTTCGCGCTCTTCGGTGAGGCCGTGCTCGTCTACTTCGGGATCTCCCTGCCGGCGCTGCGGACGGCCGGCGGCATCCTGTTATTGTTGATCGCTATCGACATGGTCTTCGCTCGCCCCTCCGGCGGCACGACCACCACCAGCGACGAGAACGCCGAGGCGGCCCGAAAGGCGGATCTCTCGGTCTTCCCCCTCGCCACCCCCTTGATCGCCGGGCCGGGCGCCATCGGGGCCGCGATCCTGCTCGTCGCCAACGCCGAGCACGATCCAGTCCTGACCTCGATCGTAATCTCGGCCATGCTCGCGGTCGTCTTGCTGACCTTCGTGCTGATGCTGATCGCTACACAGGTGCAGAAGCTGCTCGGTGTTACGGGGCTTCACGTGGTCTCCCGCGTCGTCGGCGTACTGCTGGCGGCGCTTGCGGTGCAGTTCATCTTCGACGGGATCGGTCAAAGCGGGCTGCTTGACTGAGCGCAAGTACGACGAGCACCTCTATCGCCGCGTCGCTCCGGTTGCCCTATGAATGGCCTGCAAGCGAAGCGGGCCGGTGAACCCAGAAGCTGGCCATGGCGCGCGCGGCTTTCCGGCGGGCGCCCGCGCGGGCTTGGTTACTTCTTAAGGCCGCTTTCATGCGTCGGCGGCTATTGGTCCAGGCAACCGATCCCGGTCACCCCTAGGAACCGACCATGCGCCGAGACGGCCCCGAGACCCCGTTGAAGTTAAAGCTTCCGCCAGCCGGGACCTCGTGGCGCCAGACCGCCGCCGCAGTGCTCGCGGCCCACGTCGGATTCGCGGTGCTGGAGTTCGCCGCCAAGGCCGCGATCATGCTCGGGGTCTTCTTCATCGGCCAATCACTCGGCTTCTGGGATTTCGAAGGCACGTCAGAGGCCGAGATCTTGACGCCGGAAAACGTGGCCTACCTGCGGATCATGACGACCTACGGGTTCTTTCTCAGCAACCTGATCAGTGCCTTCGTCATGCTCTGGGCCACGCAGCGGTTCTTCCCACGGGCCAATAGCCGGCAGCTCATCCTGCTCTTCTTTGCGATCTATGTCCTCGTCGCGGACCTGCCTTTCGAGATCTTCCAGACCTACACGCTCGGTTTCTGGAGCCTGCTCGGCGTCTTCTTGGCCTGCCTGGAATGGTATCTGCGCACGCTCCGGCCCCGGGGCGTCACCGGGCGATAGGAAAAATTTACCACAAAGCGCGGCAATGACTGCCGTTACGGAACTTGGCAGCTCCAAAGCCGAAGTTCCAACACTCTGAAAGCATTGTTTTTTCAGATCTGGCACAGCCCTTGCTGAATGCCGGGCGAAGAGAACCGCCCCGCTTCGGCGGGACCCTGTCCAGTATGGAGTTGGGAAAATGGGAAACGATATTTCGCTCTCCGCGTCGGTCCGCGACAACCTGCTCGCGCTTAAGACGACGGAAAACCTGATCGCGCGGACCCAGGGCCGCCTCTCGACCGGCCTGCGGGTCGCCAGCGTGATCGACGACGCCCGCGCGTTCTTCGAGGCCAAGGCGCTGAGCGACCTCGGCACCGACCTGGACGAACGGCGTGAAGGCATCGACCAAGGCATCAGCTCGGTCACCACGGCGCTGGAGGCCACCGAGGCGATCGACGATCTGGTCGGGCAGCTCAAGGGTGTCGCGATCAGCGCCAAGACGGCAACGGGCACCGAGCTCACGATCCTGACAAACCAGTTCAACGAGATCCTCAACCAGATCGACAATCTCGCCAGCGACGCCCAGTACCAGGGCCTCAACCTGATCAACGGCACCGGCCAGACCCTCGAAGTGTTCTTCAGCACCGACACCACCAGCCTGCTGAGCATCGCCTCGGTCGACCTGCGCACCGCCTCGACGGGCCTCAACATCAGCTCGGGGACCGACTTCTCGGTGCTGTCGAACATCGACACCGCCCTGTCGGAGATCGACGTCGGCATCTCGACCCTGCGCGGCCGCGCCGAAGCCCTGGGCGCCAACGTCGCCTTGCTGCAGACCCGGCTCCAGTTCACCGACCGCTACGTCAACGTGCTGGAGGAAGGGGCCGACAAGCTGACGCTGGCCGACATCACCGAAGAGGGTGCCAATCTGGTCGCGCTTCAGACCCGCCAGCAGCTCGGCATCTCGGCGCTGGCCTTCGCCGGTCAGGCCGAACAGTCCGTGCTCTCGCTGTTCAACTAGACCCGAGGCCCGAGCGGGCCGCCGCGGACGCAGAACGCGTCGTCTGAGGTGCCAGAATGACCACGATCCAAGACCCGGGTCCCGGCCCGGATTCGCCGCCCCGGCCGGGCGCGCCCGCCGCCGAGGCACGCCTGGCCGAAGCCCTCGCATGCCTGGAGAGCGGCCTCCACGGCGAGGCGATCCAGCTCTGCAAGCAGGTCATGGCCGAGCTTCCCGAGTGCCCGGAGGCGCTCCACGTGCTCGCCCTGACCGCCTACGAGCTGGACGATCCCATGGGCGCCATCCGGCTACTGGAACACGCCCACGCGGCCGACCCCGGGTTCCAGGAATACGCGGAGGCCCTGGCCGCGATCTACGTTCGGCTCGGCAAGGTCAGCGACGGCCTGTTCTATGCCAAGCTCGCCTCGACCCTGGCGCCGCACCCTTCGATCCGCGGCCTCTTGCCGGAGAGCCTCGGCAGCTTCTTCACCAACTTCAGCCGCAGCCACCCCTTCTACTATCGCGACCGCTCTGCTCTAAGCCTGCGTCGTGGCGCCTTCAACGACGCCGCCGCGGACGCCCAGCGCCAACTCGAGATCGATCCCGGCGACCCGGGAAGCCTTCGCATCCTGGCGCGCGCGCGCCGCGCCCTCGGGCAGTTCGAGTCCGCGCTCGCGGCCAGCCACGCCCTGCTCCACCAAGGCCCGCCCGGCGCGGCGGACCTCGCGCTGACCGCCGACATCCTGGCGGGAGCCGGCCGGTACGACGAGGCGCGGGCCTGTCACGAGGTCGCCGGCCGCCTGGCACCCGACGAGGCCGACCTCGCTTCCCGCAGGCTGGCCGACCTCGCGCGTGAGCCCGGCATGGACCGCGCCCGCCTCGACGCCGCGCATCGCGCCTGGGCCGGGAAACACGCCGCGTCCACCGGCCCGGCCCCGAAGAAGAGGAACAAGAAGGGCAAGGCGAAGCCGAGCGGCGCCGCGTCGGACCCCGAGCCGCCGCTCCGGGTCGGCTATTTCTGCGCCGCCTTCCACGAGGGCGACCTCATGACGCTCGTGGAGCCGATACTGCGGCACCACGAACAAGCGGGGATCGAGGTCTTCTGCTACGCCGAGGGCGACCGCCGCGACGCCACGACCGAGTCTTTGATGGGCCGGGCCAGGCGCTGGACCTGCACGACGGGGATCGACGACCTGACCCTGGCCCGCATTCTGCGCGGGGACGGCATCGACGTGGCGGTCGATCTGACCGGCCACGGCGAGGGTGGACGCCCGCGCCTCTTCGCCCTCGGCCCCGCGCCGGCCACGCTGACCTGGCTGGGCTACGGCCACCCCCTGGGCGTGGCGCAGCCTCACCGCTTTCTCAGCGATCCGGTCGCCTGGCCGGACGAGACCGCCGCTTCAGCCCTCGAGGCCCTGCGGCTGCCGCACGCCTGCTTCGCGCTGGAGCGGCCCGGCCTGCTGCCCGAGGTCGAGGCCCCGCCGGCGCTCGCGGCGGGGCACGCGACCTTCGGCCTGTCCTGCGACCTGGGCCGCGTCGGTCCGGAGCAAGCGGCCCAGTGGTCCGCGCCGCTCCAAGCGGTCGAAGGGGCGCGGCTCTTGATCTGCAACCGCTTCGACCAGGACGATGCGGCGATCCGCCGCTGCCTGGACCTGTTCACTCACCTCGGGCTCCGCCAGCGGGTCGATATCGTCAACATGGCCGAGAATTTCACCTCGCCCTTCGAGTTCTATCGCCACGTCGACGTGGCGCTCGACCCGGGCTACGCGGAGGCGCTGGCGGAGAATGGGCGGGCGCTCTGGATGGGCGTTCCGCTGTTGACCGTCGCGGGAGACCGGCACGCCACGCGCCTCGGCGCCAGCCTCCTGCACCACGCCGGCCGTGACGCCTGGGTCGCCCGGGACGCCGGGCACCTGGGCGAAATCGCCGCCGATCTGGTGGCCAACCCTGACGCGCTCGCCGGGCTGCGCACGTCGCTGCGCGGCGAGCTGGCCGCCTCGCCGGTGGCCGACGTCGCGGGTTTCGCCCGCGCCCTCGAGGAGGGCTACCGCCGTCTGCTTTCCGAGGCCGGCACCTCCGGCCGACATGGTTCACGAAGTGTTAAGACGCGCGGGGCTTAGCTGGCGCGGGCCCGAGACCACGGTGGCCGGGCGCCGATGGACCCAGGCGACAGCGCCAGGAGCAGCGCCGGCATGACTTCCTTTTCGATCGGTCCGCAGGTGATCGGCGAAGGCCGCTGCTTCGTCATCGCCGAGGCCGGGGTCAACCACGACGGCGACCCCGAGCGGGCCGCCGCAATGGTCGATATCGCGGCCGAGGCCGGCGCCGACGCGATCAAGTTCCAGACCTTCCGCGCCGAGGCCGTGATCTCGGCCGGCGCGCCGAAAGCCGCCTACCAGCAACGCACCACCGGCGTGGAGGAAAGCCAGCTCGACATGATCCGCCGGCTGGAACTGGCGCCGTCCGAGTTCCACGCGCTCGCCGACCGCTGCGCGGCGGCGGGCATCGCGTTCCTGTCGACGCCGTTCGACCAGCCCAGTGTTGAACTGCTCAGCGACATCGGCGTGCCGGCCTACAAGGCGCCGTCGGGCGAGATCACCAATCTGCCGCTCCTCGCGGAGATCGGCCGGCGGGGCCGGCCGGTCATTCTCTCGACCGGCATGGCCGATCTTGCCGAGGTGTCGCGCGCGGTCGAGACCCTCCGCGGGGCGGGCTGCCCCGCTCTGGCGCTACTGCACTGCGTCTCGAGCTACCCGGCCGAACCGGCGGACTGCAACCTGCGCGCCATGGCGACCATGCGCGAAGCCTTCGGCCTGCCAGTCGGTTTCTCCGACCACTCGACGGGAATCGACATCGCCCTTGCCGCGGTCGCGCTGGGCGCCGCCGTGATCGAGAAGCACTTCACGCTCGACAAGGCTCTCGCCGGCCCGGACCACCAGGCCTCGCTCGATCCCCAAGAGCTGGCGGCCCTGGTCGCCGGCATCCGGCGGGTCGAGGCCGCCCTCGGCGACGGGGTGAAGGCGCCGCGGCCGGCCGAGGCCGACACCGCGGCGGTGGCGCGGCGCAGCCTCTTCCTGCGCGAGCCGGTTTCGGCGGGCCAGGGCATCGAGGCCGCCAACATCGTCGCCCTGCGCCCCGCCGGCGGCATAGAGCCCTACGCCCTGGAGGAGGTCGCGGGCCGCCGCGCGGCGCGCGACTTGCCGGCCGGATCCATGCTGCTCTGGACGGATCTGGCATGACCGCCGCCCCGCCCGCCCGGAAGATCGCCGTCGTCACCGTCGCCCGCTCCGACTACGGGATCTACCGGCCGCTGCTCCGGCGCCTCGAGACGGCGCCCGACCTGACGCTGCAGCTAATCGTCGCGGGGATGCACCTGGCGCCGGAGTTCGGCGACACCCGTGCCGAGATCCTGGCCGACGGGTTCCAGCCGGCGGCCGAGGTCGACTGCTGCCTCGCCGGCGACCGGCCCGGCACCCTGGCCCGCGCCATGGGCCTCGGCACGATCGGCTTCGCCCAGGCCCTGGAGACGCTGCGGCCGGACATCCTGGTCGTGCTCGGCGACCGCTTCGAGATGCACGCCGCCGCGGTCGCGGCCCAGCCCTTCCTGATCCCGGTGGCGCACATCGCCGGCGGCGCCCTGACCGGCGGCGCGATCGACGATTCCCTGCGCCACTCCATGACCAAGCTCGCGAGCCTGCATTTCCCCGAGATCGAAGTCTACGCCGCCCGCATCCGGCAGATGGGCGAGCCGCCGAACCGCATCCACGTGACCGGCTCGCTCAACCTGGACAACCTGGCCACGCTCGAACCCCTCTCCCTGGACGCGCTCAACCAACGCTTCGGCCTCGCCCTGACACCCGACGACCCGCCGCTGCTGGTCACCTTTCATCCGGTCACCCGCGCCTATCACGACACCGAAGCCCACGTGACGGCCCTGCTGCAGGCGCTCGACAAGGCCGGCCGTCCTCTCGTCTTCACCGCCCCCAACGCCGATACCGAGGGCCGGCGGGTGATGGCCATGATCGAGGCCTTCGTCGAAGCGCGGCCACGCGCCTACCGGGTCGCCCACTTCGGCAGCCAGGCCTACTTCAGCATGATGGCACAGGCGGCGGCCATGGTCGGCAACTCCTCCAGCGGCATCATCGAAGCCGCCTCGTTCCGCCTGCCCGTGGTCAACATCGGTTCCCGCCAGGACGGCCGCTTCGCGCCGGAGAACGTGATCCATGTCGGCGATACGGCGGCCGACATCGCGGCTGGCATCGCGCGGGCGACCGACCCGGACTTCCGCGACGGCCTGCAGCAGCTGAGCAACCCCTACGGCGACGGCCGCGCCGCCGAACGCATGGTCGAGGTGCTGCGCGGCCTCGAGCTGAACCGCAGCCTGATCGAGAAGCCCTTCCACGAGGCTGCACCCGTCTAGCAGGGGACGTTACGGGCTACTCGCCGGCAGCCCGGAGAGGCCAGGCGCGCATGTCCAGCTCCGTGTAGATCGCATCGGCCTGAGTGGCATGCTCGGTGGACTCTCCGGCGCGCCCGGCTTGGCCATGCAGCCGCGCCAGCCCGCTGTGGCAGTGCGCGACCAGCGGCCGCATGCCGCTCAGCTCGGCAACGCCCAGGGCCGTCTCGAAATGCTCTCTGGCCGCGTCCGGTTCCGCAATGTCCGGATGCAGCGCGACCTCGCCCAGCACCCGGAGCCCGTAGGTCTGGTGGCCCAGCTCGGAGCGCCGGCGGGCCAGGGCCAGGCCCCGCTCGGTCGCCTTGGCGGCCGCCTCCGCCCGACCGTCGAGCAGCAGCGCCTCGCCGAGCTGGATGCCGACCAGCGAGCGGAACAGCCCCATGCCGATCGACTCGTACTCGCTGAGCGCCTGCTCGAGTAGGGCAATGCCCCGCTCGGTATTGCCGGCGAGCGCGCAGGCGTGCCCGAGAAAGCCGGTGATGAAGGGCGAGAGATAGCTGAGGTTCCATTCGCGGATGATGGCGCTGGCCTGCTCGAGCGTGGCGACGGCCCGGTCGAAGTCGCCCCTCACGGCATAGAGGTAGCCGAGGTCGTAGTAGATGTGCGCCAGGTTGAAGGGATGCCCGACCTCCTCTGCGATTGCCAGCGCGACGTCTGCGTGCGCCAGCCCCTCCTCGAACTCGCCGCGCTCGGCCAGGGCCCAGACCAGCCAGGAGCGCGCGACCACGGCCGGGACGAACGGCAAGCCGCAGCGATCACGGCTGAGGTCGCCCACAAGTGGATCGACCACGCTCTGGAACAGGGCCTCGGCGCGCCGGCAGTCGCCCGAGGTCACCGTTGCGCAGGCCAGGTAGAAGGTGGCGCCGATCTGGAGCGAGAGGTCGTTCGGGCCCTCGTTGATCGCCAGCGCCCGCTCCGCAGCGGTGCGCGCGTCGGCCATGCGGCCCAACTGCCAGAGGCTGGCGCTCCGGTAGACCGAGGCCCAGCCGATCCGGCGCGGGCCGTTGAGCTTGCCCGCCATCTGCTCGGCGTCGCGCAGATGGGGCAGGATCCGCTCGAAGGCGCCGATCGACCAGAGCGCGTTGCGCAGCTGGAAGCGCAGGTCGATGCCTTTGGCCAGGGCCTCGCGGGTCTGAGGCAGATGAGCGCCGGCCAAAAGCGCCTGTTCGTAGAGCGCGACGGCTTCCCGCACGGCGGCGCGGTCCATCGCCCTGTTGCCGGCAAGCTCCAGGTAGAGAAGGGCCTTGTCCCAGACCTGGCCCTGATAGGCGTGGTGCGCCAGCAGATCGATCCGCTCCGAAAGGGGGCTGTCGATACGCGACTCGAGGATCTCCACGATCAAGGCGTGGAGCTTCCGGCGGCGGCTGATCAGGATGGTATCGTAGGCGGCGTCCTGCACCAGCGCGTGCTTGAAGGTGTAGATCGCCCCCGGCGGGATCCCGCGCCTGAACACCAGGCCCGAGGCGACCAGGCGCTCTAGCGCTGCCTCGAGGTCCTCCTCGCTCCTGTTCAGGAGGGCGGCCAGCAGAAGGTGGGAGAACTCCCGCCCGATCACCGCGCCGACCTGCGCGATCTCCTTGGCGTCGTCCAGGCGGTCGAGCCGGGCCACCAGGGAAGACTGCAGCGACGCGGGAATAGCGGCCTCGGCGGCCCGGTCGTCCTTGCTGAGATAGCTCTCGACGACCGACTTCGTCAGTTCCTCGACGTAGAGCGGCACGCCGTCGGCCCGCACCACGATGCGCTCGATGATCGCGTCCACCAGCTTGCGGCCGCCGACAGCGTGGGCGATCTCCGCCGCCTGCTTGCGGCCCAGCTTGTTGAGCGTCACCCGGGTATGGTGCGACTGGGCGGCCCAGGACGGCGCAAACTCCGGGCGGTAGGTGATCAGCATGAAGACCGGCTGGTCGACGATCCGAGGCATGATCTCCGCGACGTAGTCGCTCATCGAGGGATCGACCCAGTGCGCGTCCTCCATGACGAAGAGGACAGGCCTGGCCCTGGAAAGGGCCCCGATCTGTTCGATCATCGCCTCGATGACGCGGTGCCGGAACTGCTGCGGCGTGAGATCGAGCGGCCCGAAACGATCCTCGGCCGGGATCGACAGGAGCGCGGCGAAGAGCGGCATCACGGCGGCCACGTCCCGCGCGGTTTTGGACAGCAGGTCTTCCAGCTTGTTCAACTGGGCGGCGGCGGCGTCCTCGCGCGTGATGGCGGCGGCGCGGCGCAGCCGCTGTATCACCGGGTGAAACGCGCTGTTCGTGTGGTGGGGCGAGCACTGGTAGTAGAGGTTGACCAACGGCCCCTCGCCGACGCGCCGCTTGAAATCCTGCAGCAAGCGCGACTTGCCGATCCCCGCCTCGCCTGAGAGCAGGACCACCTGCCCTTCGCCGCTCTTGGCGAGCTCCCAGCGTTCACGCAGCAGGCCGAGCTCGTGCTCACGGCCGACAAGTCGTGTCTGGACGTCGCCGTAGGTCGCCTCGAAGCGGCTCTCGGCGGCACGCTCACCGGTCACGCGCCAAGCCGGAACCGGGTCGGGAAAGCCCTTCAGGCTGTGCGGTCCCAGATCGTCCAGCTCGAAGACCGTGCCCAGGAGGTCGCGCGTCGAGGCGCTGATCACCACCTGCCCCGACTCGGCCACGCCCTGGAGCCGGGCGGCCAGGTTGGGGGTTTGCCCGACGACCGTCTGCTCGTCGGAGGCGATATCGCCGATCAGGTCGCCGACCACCACCTGCCCCGTCGCGATGCCGACCCTCGCCTTCAGTGTCTCGCCTTCACCGACGACAATCTCGTGGACCGCGGCGACCGCGTCGAGCCCGCCGCGGACCGCCCGCTCCGCCTGATCCTCGTAGGCCCGAGGCCAGCCGAAGTATGCCAGCACGCCATCCCCGAGGAACCGGGCCACATAGCCTTCGTAGCGCACCACGGCACTGGTCACGGCGTTCTGGTAGACTCGAAGGACCTCTCTCATGTCCTCCGGGTCGAAGCGCCTCGACAGCTCCGTGGAACCCACCAGGTCGCAGAACAGGACCGTGAGTTGCCGCCTTTCCGCGTCCGCCTCTTGCGGCCGTTCGCGCGGCGCCCGGGATAGCGGCTCCGCAGGCGGCGCCGTCACCTCTTCCTTCGGCAGCTTCGCGATCGCCGCGAGGATCACCCGCCGGTGGCCCAGGGAAACGCCGAGTTCCTTCAGGTCATCGTCGCTGAGGTAGGCAACCGCGCGCAGATCGACGTCGTTGGCTTCGAATGCCTGCGCATATCGGCCAAGTTCCAGCAGATCGAGCCACTGCCGAATATCGCCACGCTCTGCCATTGCTGCTCCCTATACTAGAATTCAGCTCAGAGGAGCGCACGTCAAGCGGGCTCGCGGTGCGAAATGCCACCGGGAGCGCAAATACTATGCAGCGGATTGTCCGGCCTGGCGTCTTCGCGCCGGGCCAGAATAGGGGCGTCGAGCCGACTCTACGCCATGGCACCGGGCGGCGCGCGACCGGATCTAGAAAGAGAACAGCACCTTCATGGAGTTGTTGGCCGACTTGTCGCGCGCGGTCAGGAAGGCGTCCTTGTAGTGCTGGAGCGGGAAGGTGTGGGAGATCAGGGGCCCGGGATCAATCCGTCCCCTCTGCAGGAGGCGCAGGTAGAGCGGGAACACATGCTCCTCGGCGCCCTCGAAGCGCTCGATGCCGTAGCCGCTCGAGCCGATCAGGTGCACTTCCTTGAAGCAGAGCGGTGTCCACTCGAAGCGGGCCGGGGTGCCGGTACCGACCATGACGATGGTGCCGCCGGCGCGGACCAGGCGGAGGTTGGTTTCCAGGGTCCTGGCCGAGCCCACCGTATCGTAGACGTGGTCGACGCCGCCGAGCAGCCAGGGCGCCCCCCAGGTCGGACGATGGACCCTCGACTTGGTCCACTCCCCGATCAGTTCGGTCAGCGCCGCGCCGGAGGCGGTCGTGAAGTGATCCGCACCCAGGCGCTCGACGATCGGCCCCAGGTAGGCGTGCAGATCGACGGCGATGATCCTTACGTCGGGAAACAGTTGCCGGCAAATGTGGATCAGGAACAGCCCCAGCGCGCCGCAGCCGAACACGACCACGGTCTCGCCTCGTCGCGGCGGCGACTTCATCAGCGCGTGGAAGGCCACGGCAAAGGGGTCGGCCAGGGCCGCGCTGCTGCAATCGACGCCGTCCGGGATCACGAAGCACATCGACTCGTGGGCCGGCAGGTAGGGCGCGAAGCCGCCCGAAACCCTGCTCGATGTCCCGTAGTGCATGCCTTTGCCGAGTTCCGGACTGGCGAAGCTCTCGCAGAAGGTGAACTCCTGGCGCTCGCAGGCGTCGCACAGTTCAAGGTTGCGCACCGCGCAGGTCAGCCAGGGATAGCAGATGACCCGGTCGCCCTTCCTGACGTTGCGGACCGCTCGTCCGGTCTCGACCACCCGGCCGGCCACCTCGTGCCCCATGACATGGGGAAAGGAGATGAACGAGGTCAGGGGATTGTCCATGGCGCCTTCTAGGAAGACCTGCTTCAGGTCGGAACCGCAGATGCCGCAGTAGCTGGTCTCGACGATCACCCAGTCGTCGCCGAACAGCCCCGGATCGGGCACGTCGCGGTAGGCGAGCGGCCCGAACTCGCTCAAGTGGCCGCGCGGCGAGATCCGGCCGAGCAGCTTGGCGGCCGCGAGGCGCGCGTAACTGAACTGAAAGGTCAGCGCCTTCACGGGGTCAAGCCGCCATTCTCAGCCGCTGGGACAGCAGCAAGAGGCCAATGCCCGCGGGTACGAAGAAGCCGATCTCGATGATCAGGCCGCTGCTCCACGCCATGCCCTGGACCACGATCTGCATGAGCGGGTCGAGCACGGCCATGAACAGGAAGAAGCAGGAAATCCCGAAAACCAGGCCGCGCAACAACTCGCGCCGGCCGAGCCGGGCAATGCGGGCGGGCAGCACCTCGGCGACGCGCACCAGCGCGAAGAGCAGCACCGTCATGGCGATCCAGCCGACCGCCTCGAACTCCTTGCCGTGGGCGACCATCAGGCCGCCCTTCCACCAGCCGATGAACCCGAGGGTACCCAGCGAGACGGTCCACACCGTGGCTCTCAGGGCGGCCCGCCGGCCGGCCAGAAAATCGCGGTCGAGGATGAAGACCAGGAAGGGAATGAAGGCGATGCCCGCCATGTAGGACTGGGAGTAGATCACCCAGGAGCGGGGGTTCTCCGCCCAGGCCGGATCGAGCCAGACCGGGAACCAGAAGCGCAGCTTGCCGGTGAAGAAGGACAGCACCAGGAGATCGATCAGCAGGACGGCGAAGAAGACGATCAGCATGCGCGCGACGTCCCGGGCGAAGGGGTCCGGGCGCGCGGAGTGGTCCGGACGGTCCGCCGTCATAGCGTGCTTCCTTCCGTGTCGGCCGCTTCGGTGAGCGCAGGGGCCGGCTTCGGCGCCAGGCTGCGGGCAGCCATGGCCGCGACCCATCGCCGCGGCAGGAACCGCACGCTGCCCGCGACCAGGGCATTGAGCAGGCCCGGAACCAGCGAGGGGTGGCGGCCCAGGGCTTGCAGGGCCCGTTCCGCGATCGCCTCCGCCGACAGGGCCTGGGGGCTGGGCAGATCCTGGGTACCCGCCAGGTCGTGGAACTCCGTCGCGACATAGCCGGGACAGAGCGCGAGGACGTCGATCCCCTGGGGCCGCAGCTCGGCCCACAGCGCTTCGGACAGGCTAAGCAGGAAGGCCTTGCTCGCACCGTAGGTCGCCATGTAGGGCGTCGGCTGAAAGCCGGCCATGCTGGCGACGAAGATGACGCCGCCGCGTCGGCGCGCGACCATGCCCGGCAGGAAGGCCTCGGTCAGCGCGACCGGAACGCCGCAGTGCAGGCCGATGATGCGCCCCTGGCTGTCGTGCTCGGCTTCGTGGAAGGCGCCGTAGGTGGTGAACCCGGCGTTGTTCACCAGCAGGCCGACCTGCAGCCCTGCTCCCTCGGCGGAAGCGCGGATCGCGCGGGGCGCCTCGGGGTCGAACAGGTCCTGAACGACGAGATGCGTCCTGACGCTGTGCGTCCGGCTCACCTCCTCCGCCAGCGCCTGAAGGCGGCTTTCGCGCCGCGCAACGAGCACGAGATCCATACCGCGGGACGCCAAGGAGCGCGCCAGGGCGGCGCCGATGCCGCTCGACGCGCCTGTGATCAAGGCGGCACCTTCGAAACGTTGAGCGAAGTCTGTCATGGGATTGCGGGGCTTCCCTGGCAAAGGATGCGCCGGCGGGTCAAGAGAGGACCAAGAGAACGAGCCCGAGATTGCCTCGGCCCCGTTAATTTTCGCTTAACCGTAACACTAATCCCCTCTCTACGCGCAGACGCGCGACTCCGGATATTAGCAGGGGACTGCAATGGCGGCGTAGAGTTTTCTAGGAAAAAGAGTGGGACGCCCGTTCCCGTGGCCGTCCCGCTCTACTCGAAAGGGGCTCGAGGTGCCGTCGGCTGCCCCGAGCCCCGCAGGCCTCAGGCGAACCACCAGCGCTCGGCCAGCCGCGCGCCGTCGAGCTGCCAGAGGTTGCCCAGTTCCGCGCGGTGCGCCAGCTTCTTGGAGTTGGCGTCGACCCAGTTGGCGAACATCGGGATGGCGACCCCGCCCTCGTCGCGCACGATCACCTGCATTTCGTGATAGAGCGCGCGGCGCCTGCTCTCGTCCAGCGTTCCCCGCGCCTCTACCAGGAGCTTGTTGAAGCGCTCGTGCTGCCAGAAGGAGTCGTTCCAGGGCACGCCGGATTCGTAGGCGGTCGAGAACATCCAGTCCTCGGTCGCTCGGCCCGACCAGAAGCAGGCGACATAGGGCTTCTTGAGCCAGACGTTGGACCAGTAGCCGTCCTCGGGCTCGCGGATCACGTTGATGTTGATGCTGCACATGGCCGCGGTCTCCTTGTAGAGCACCGTCGCGTCGACCGCGCCGCCGAAGGCCGCCTCCGAGGCCGATACGTCGATTGTCAGGGAGTCGAGCCCGGCCTTCTGCAGATGGAACTTGGCCTTGTCGGGATCGTAGCTGCGCTGCTCCAGGTCCTTGTGCCAGTACTGGTTCGCCGGCCCGATCGGGTGGTCGTTGCCGGGAATGCCGCGGCCGCGCAGGATCTTCTTTACCAGCTGCTCCCGGTCGAAGGCGTACTTCAGCGCCTGGCGCACGTGGTTGTTGTCGAACGGCGCCTTGTTGGTGTGCATCGGATAGGAGAAGTGCTGGTTGCCCGTCACCTCGAAGATCTCGACGTCTCGGTTGCGCTCCAGGAGGTGGGCCGTCTTGAGATCGACCCGATTGATGACGTGCACCTGCCCGGTCACCAGGGCGGTCTGCCGGGCGTTGGGATCGTTGATCGCCAGCATCTCCACGGAATCGAAGTAGCAGCTGTCCGCCTTGTGATAGTTGTCGTTGCGGCGGGCGCCCAGGCGCACGCCCGGCTCGAAGTTCTCGCTGACGTAGCCGCCGGTTCCGATCCCCTTGCGAATCGCCTCGTCCATCATCCCCGCCGGGTAGATCAGGATGTGGTAGTCGCTCAGCAGATAGGGGAAGTCGGCGTTGCCGTTCTTCAGCGTGAAGGTGACCGTGTGGTCGTCGTCCTTCTTCATGTCCTGGATCGCGGCGACGATCGGCTTGGCCGCGGACTTCGAGGTCTCGCTGACGTGGTGTTGCAGCGACTCGATGACGTCGTCCGCGCCGAAGGACTTGCCGTTGTGGAATTCGACGCCCTTCTTAAGCTTGAAAGTCCAGATCGTCGCGTCGTCCGAGGCATCCCAGCTCTCGGCCAGCTCCCCGGCCAGAGAGCCGTCGGCCCGGACCTCGGTCAGGCAGTCGAAGACCATACCGTGGGCGGCCATCTGCATGAAGATGTCTGAGTGGGTCCCGCCGTCCCAGCTGTCCGAGGTGTTCGCGCCCGAACAGCCGATCTTGACCGTGCCGCCCCGCTTGGGCGTGGCCGCGAGCGCCTCGCCGCTGATCAGCGCGGTGGAAAGCGCCGCGCCGCCCGCCAGAGCGGTCGCCTGCGCCAGGAAATCGCGGCGGCTGATGCGGTTCTCCGCCAGCGCGCGTTCCAGTTGCCTGAGCTTGTCCATACCTGCCTCCTCAATCTTCTTTCACCGCGGCCGACCGGCCCCGAAGCGCGGGAGTATAGCAGCGTGGCGGTCTCCGTGGCTGCGACATTCTCGTTTCCCGGCAAACCGGCGAAGTCGCGCGCGCGGCCTTCAAATCCGCACACAAGCCGGTGAAGCGGCCTCGGTTCGGCCGTCTGGCTCGCCATATGCCAAGCTCATGACGATGGGAGGCCCACATGAGCGGTAGAGTTACGAGTCGGCTGTCCGCGGCGATCCTCTGTTTCGGCATCGCTGCAACGGCGGCGCAGGCGGAAGCGCCGTCCCCGAGCGATGCGGAGGTCGGCGCGCTCGCCGAGCGGGCCGTCTTCGGCCGTTCTGCCGATCGCGACCAGGCGCTGGACGCGCTGGTCGCGCGCGGCAAACGCGACATCGTGCCGTCGCTCATCCTGGCCACCCGCTATACGCGGAACGACCCGGCCCTGCTCGAGGCGCTGGAAGCGCTCACCGGCGAGGAGATCGCGAGCTGGCACGAGGCCATGCTGTGGCAGGAAGCACATCCCGAAGTGATGCCCCACCCGAGCTACCGCGCATTGAAGCTCGGCATCTTCGAGCGGATCGACCCGCGCTTCCTGCGCTTCCTCGGCGAGGAGCGCGGGCGCCCCGAGAACATGAGGATCCGGCTGGAGGAGATCACCTGGGGCGGCGTCGCGGTCGACGGCATCCCGTCGCTCGACAATCCGCCGCTCCTCGCCGCTGACGAGGCCGGCTACCTGCTGGACGACGACCTCGTCTTCGGCGTCGAGATCAACGGCGACGCCCGCGCCTACCCCCTGCGAATCATGGGCTGGCACGAGATGTTCAACGAGGTGATCGGCGGCGTCCCGGTCGCCCTCGCCTACTGCACGCTCTGCGGCGCCGGGATCCTGTTCGAGACCCAGGTCCCCGGCCGGGCGGAGCCCTTCGTCTTCGGCTCCTCCGGCTTTCTCTACCGCTCGAACAAGCTGATGTTCGACCGCGAGACCGACAGCCTGTGGAACCAGTTCACCGGCGAGCCGGTCACCGGGCCCCTGGCCGACAGCGGGATCGCCCTGAAGGTGCGTCCCATGGCGATTACCTCCTGGGCCAAGTGGCGGCAGCGCCATCCCCGAACCCGGGTCCTCTCCCTGGAGACCGGCTTCAGCCGCGACTACGGCCCCGGCGTCGTCTACCGGGACTACTTCGCCAGCCCCGACCTCATGTTCCCGGCGATCGTGCGCGACGAGGAGCGGCTGGTGCGCAAGGACTACGTCTTCGGCGTCCGTGACGTCGGCGTCGCCCGGGCTTGGCCGGTCGAAGCTTTCCGCGAGCAGGCGGTCATCAACGACCGGATCGGCGAGCGCAACATCGTCCTTGTCGGCGACGCCGAGACCCGCACCGTGCGCGCCTACGAGCGCGGCAGCATCAGCTTCGCCGAGGGCGACGCGGCGGACCGTCTGGAGAGCCCGGAAGGCACCTGGAGCATCGAGGAGGAGGCACTGGTTGGACCCGGCGGCACCCGCCTGGCGCGGGTCCCCGGCCACGTGAGCTACTGGTTCGCCTGGGACGGCTATTTCGGAGTTGAGAGCACGCTCTATGCCAGCAACGACGATGGTTGAGCTGTTTCAGGTACAGCCCACGGTCTCGCCACAGACCGGGCACTCGGCGCGCTTCGACCAGCTCCGGATACTGGCGCCGCAGGCCGAGCAATCACCCTCCTGGCATATCAGCGCTTCGTTGCTCCGGTCATCCCGCTCGGCCTTGACCGGCAAGGCGATGAACTCGTTCTCCCAGGGCGGCTCCTCGACGAAGCGGCTATCGGCGAGTAGGAAATGGCCTGGCCAGTCGGGCAGGTCCGAGGTGTTCCCACCGCGGCAGTTGCTCCCGGCTCATGGCTCTCCGAGCTCACGGCGGCGCCAGTCGAGCCAGTCGCCGCGCCGCGCGCGAAAGCCGGAAGTCTCGCCGGCATAGGCGCGGCGCAGGCCCTCGTCGATCATGCCGCTCTTACGCAGCACCCGCTGGGAGGCATGGTTGTCCGGATCGGTCACCGCGACCACCTCCTCGAGGGGCGTGTCCTCGAAGGCGAAGCGCAGCAGGCGCCGCGCCGTCTCCGTGGCGTAGCCCCGCCCCCAGGCGGACTTCTTCAGCAGGTAGCCGACCTCGATCTCGCCGTCCGGGATGTCGAGTCCGCCGACCAGGTCCCAGTTGGTGTCCTCCTCCTCGATCGGCAGCGGCAGGAGGACGGCGGTGCCCAGCTTCTCGCCGGTCTCGCGGCGGGTGACGCACCAGATGCCGATGCACCCGCCCCCGCCGCGGCGGACCGCGACCTGCATCTCGGCGACCACCCGCTCCCGCGCGAAGGGTTCAACCACGTAGCGCATGACCTCGGGATCGGTGAGCACTGCGAGGGCCACGTCCAGGTCGGACTCCGCGAGGGGCCGCAGCAGCAGGCGTTCGGTCGGGAGCTCCAGGTTCATACTGCGCCATCCAGGGGCGATGAACAGGCAGCGCAAGTCCTAGCCGATGCCGCCCTACCGCCGCAACGCGGGAATCACCGGACCCGCCCCGAGGCTAGAGCAGATCCAAGTTTGACGGAATCGCCGAAGGCGACCCGACAAATCCGGTGAATCTGCTCTAACAAATTGATATCGAGCGGATTCACATGTTCTTGCCGAAATCGCGAAGCATTTCCGTCAAGACATGATCCGCTCTAGAGAGCGAGCACGACTCCCTGGTCCTCGCCGCAGGAGGCGGCGCCGGCGCCGGGCCGCGGCGTCGCGCAGCAGATCAGCACCTCGTCGTCGGCTCTCGGCCCGCTCGGTTCCTCGAGGTAGTCGACCGCGCCGCAGAGCATGCGGGTCGCGCAGGTGCCGCAGACTCCGCTCCGGCAGGAGAAGGCCGGTGCCAGCCCCGCCTGCTCGGCCAGTTCCAGCAGCGTTCCCTTTTCCGGCGACCATTCGGCCTCGGACTCGGACTCGGCGAAACGCACGGCCACGGGTCCGTCGACCGTCTTCCCCGTGGCCGGCGGCCGCGCCGGCTCGGGGTCGTGCTTCAAGACCGTGGCAGGGCCGAAGGACTCGTAGTGGATCCGCTCATCCCGAATCCCCAGGCCGACCAGGCCGTCGTAGAGCGCCTGCATGAAGGCCGCCGGGCCGCAGAGGTAGAAGTCGTAGTCGTCCAGCGGCAGCAGCGATTTCAGCAGGCCGACGTCGACCCGTCCCTCGCTGTCGTGGCTCTCGCCGAGGCGGTCGCCGGGGCCGGGGTCGCTGAAACGGATGTGGGTCGTGAGGAAATCGTTCTCCTCGGCGAGCATCCGAAGACGCGCGCCGAAAGCCAGGAGCCCGCCGTTCCGCGCGCCGTGTACGAAGTAGGTCGGGCGTCGGTTCCGGGTGCGCGCCGCCTCCTGCACGATCGATTCCACCATGGCCATCATCGGCGTTATCCCCACCCCGCCGGAAATCAGCACCACGGGGCGTTCGCTCGCTCGGTCCAGCACGAAGTGGCCGCGCGGCGCCATGGCTTCGAGACGGAAGCCGGTCTCGACCCGGTCGTGCAGAAACTGGGAGACCAGCGCGTCGCCCCCCTCGCGCTTCACCGAGAGGCGATAGGTCTCGCCGTCGGGCGCCTGGGACACGGTGTAGGTGCGCAGCGCGGGCGAGTCCGTGCCCGGAAGCTGGACGCGGATCGGCAGGTACTGGCCCGGCTCGTAGCCGGCCGGGGCCTTGCCGTCGGCCCGGCGCAGGGTGAAGGACTTGATCGCCTGGCTCTCCTGCCTGATGTCGACAACGTCATAGGCGAGGTACTGGTTGCGCTCCCGCTCGGCCGCGATGGCCTCGGCGGCCCGCGCCCAACTTCCCGTATGGGCCAGCATGGGCGAATAGCTGTCGAAGTCGAAGCGGAGCGGCAGGCCGCCCTCGACCCGGATCACGGTCTCGGCGCGGAAGCGGATCAGGCGCTCGGCGCCGGTGAAGGCCTTGACCTCGTCGCCTTCCCAGACGATCTCCGCCGAACCGCTCATGGTGACGTAGTCGCCGGTCTCGAAATCGAGGAAAAGGAAGCCGGCCTTCGGGTTGAGCAGGATGTTGCCGACCGTGTTGAAATGGTTGTTGCCCGAGAAATCGGGAAACTCGAAGCCGCGGTCGTCCTCGATGCGCACGAAGCCCGGCTTGCCGCCGCGGTGCGAGACATCGGCCCCCTGGGTCGGCGTGTCAGGGTCTTCCGCGTAAGCCGTGGCGATGAACAGCGTATCGGCCGCTTCGATCAGGGCGCGGGTGCGCTCGTCGAAGCGGTCCGACCGAACGGGAGGCGGTGGCGCCGCGCCGCTCGCGCGATCTGGCCGCATCGAGACCGCGCGGGTCTGGATGTACTGCGGGCAGTTCCCGAAGGCCTGACCGACGGCGATCTCGAAGCCCTCCGGCCCGACCGAGGCGATCTTGCCGGTGATCCGGTTCCTGCGCCGCGTCTCGAGCTGGATGCCGAGAACTCCGACGTCGGCGCCGGGCTGCAGCGTCTCCTGCAGCGGATCGCCGGACAGGGGCGCCGCGGCAACGGCCAGGGTCCGCGCGTCGGGCGTCGAGACGAAGCCCGGCCCGCCGGCGACCAGCGAGGCCCAGGGCCTGCCCTGGCGGTCGACCGTGCCGAGCATTAGGAAGGGCAGCTCGCCATAGAAGTCGCGGTGCTGGTCGGGCATGTGGTCGCGCACCACGCGCCGGGCGAAGTCCTCGATCTTGTCACGGACTCCGAGCCGTTCCTGGACCTGCCGCTCTCCGGGGTGGAAGGGGGATGCTCCGTCGCTCGCCATGACGCTCTCCAGTTCCAAGTCATCCCGCCTCAGCCGGCGGGGGCGATGAACTCCATGCGGATGCCGCCGGGGATCGTGCACATCATGTGGCGGGTCGCCCCACCGCCCAGGGACTCCGGCGCGAACTCGACGGTGACGTCCGCGGTATCCGCCAGCTTTCCGTGCAGCGCGTCGAGCGCGCCGCCGTCCCCGACTTTTAGGGCGAAATGGTGCAGACCGATCACGTTCTTGCGGTCAAAGGGCACCGCCGTCTGCGGATTCTCCGCCTGCCACAGGGTGACCATCGTCGTGCCGTCGGTCAGAAAGACAGCGGGGTAATCCGCGACTTCGCCGACCTGGGAGAACCCGAGGGTCTCGATGAAGAACCCGCGGGTCGCAGGCAGATCGGGCACGGTGAGGCCGATGTGGTGGGCGCCTCGGGTAAGGGGTTCGCTCGACATAACTCAGCTCCTCTCCGGTTCTGCGCGGCCGGCGTGCGGGCCGCCGCGGCGGTTCGTTCGCGTTACGAGAAGAGACATGGCCCTTTCCACAAAGAATAGGAATAGGCATAGTTGGCAATTAATTATTCCAATTTGGGCAATAATCCATGGACCGGTTTCAGACCATGGCCGCCTTCGTCGCGGTCGCGGAAGAGAACGGCTTCGCGCCGGCGGCGCGCCGGCTCGGCATGTCCGCTCCTTCGGTCACCCGCGCGGTGTCGGCGCTCGAGGCGCGGCTCGGCGCGCGCCTGCTGTTCCGAACCACGCGCACGGTCGGACTGACCGAGGCGGGTCGGCGCTACCTCGCGGACTGCCGGCGAATCCTGGCCGAGGTCGCGGACGCGGACCGCCAGGCCGCCGGGATCCACGACGCGCCCAGCGGCCGCGTCACGGTGACCGCCTCCCTTCTGTTCGGCCGCGACATTCTGATGCCCATCCTGCTCGACCTCCTCGACCGCCATCCGGCGCTCTCGATCACCACGCTCTACCTGGACCGGGTCGTCCACCTGATGAACGAGGGCGTCGACGTGGCGATCAGGATCGCGGAACTCCCCGACTCCGGGCTCTCGGCGGTCCGCGTCGGCCAAGTGCGCCCGGTGCTCTGCGCGTCGCCGGCCTATCTGGCGGCGCGGGGAAGGCCCGAGGCACCGGAGGATCTCGGCGATCACGAGACGATCGATTTCATGCATCTCGCGACGGGCGGCGGCTGGAGCTTCCAGCAGGAGGGCCAGGGCCGGGCGGTGCGCACCGGGTCGCGCCTCCTGGTGAACTCGGCCGACGCGGCCATCCTCGCCGCCGAGGCGGGGCGCGGCATCACGCGGGTCCTGTCCTACATGATCGCCGATCAGCGCGCGCGCGGCACGCTGAAGACCCTGCTCGACGCCTACGCTCCGGCGCCGCTGCCAATTCACGTCGTGCACAAGGAGGCGGGCCAGACCTCGGCACGCGTCCGGGCCGTGGTCGACCACCTGGTCGAGCACCTGCGGAGCGCCGAGGTTCAGGCGCGCCTTTAAGCCTCGCAGCCGATCGAGAGTCGGGCACCGGGGCAAGATTCATCTAGGTGGGACGAACGGACTGGCGTTACTCTTCTAGCAGCGCCAACAGCAGGACTGGCCGAACCCGGTGTCTTGAACCACCGCCGCTTGAAAGGACGGCAAGGCCATGATCAATCCTGTGATGCTATCGTCGGACGCGCTCGGTGACGTGCTGCGCGACACCTACCTGCAGTATTTCAGGGACCAGAAGCCGGAGTATGCCGCCATCCTGGGCGGCGCAGCGCACCTCGTGCTGGAACGGATCGGCAATAGCGACGCGCTCTACCACAACGTCGAGCACACCATGATGGTCACGCTGGTCGGGCAGGACATTCTGCGCGGACACCTGCTGGTCACCCGCGTCACGCCGGAAGACTGGCTGCACTTCACCTTCGCGACGCTCGCCCACGACATCGGCTATGTCCGCGGGGTGTGCCGCGAGGATCGGGACGACAGCCTCGTAATCGACGAAAACGGCGGCCGGGTGACTCCGCCGCGCGGCGCCTCCGACGCCTTCCTGGGCCCCTATCACATCGAGCGGGGCAAGATCTACATGCGCGAACGACTCGGCCCCTCACCGTTCCTCGACGCGGAACGGATCGCCCGCGCCATCGAGTTGACCCGCTTCCCGATCCCCGACGACGAAGACCACCAGGAGACCGATACCGAGGCCGGTCTGGTGAGGGCGGCCGACCTGATCGGCCAGCTGGCCGACCCCTTCTATCACCGCAAGAACAATGCCCTGTTCCACGAGTTCGCCGAAATCGGCGTCAACGACGCGCTCGGGTACGAGACGCCGAGCGATCTGGCCGACGCCTATCCCGAGTTCTTTTGGAACAAGGTCGAGCCCTACATCCAGACCGCGCTGCACCTCCTGAACCTGACCACCGAGGGCAAGCAGTGGATCGCCCACCTCTACAGCAACGTCTTCCAGGTCGAGCATCGCACCCGCAAGATCGGGCCCTTCAACGGCCATAACGCTTGAAGCAGCGCGGCGTCGCCGGGCCGCTCGGATCGACCCGGCGAACGCGCCCTAACCTGTTAAGCGGCCGCCTTGTCGCGGCCGGCCTCGATCGGCACCACCTCGGCGCCGCCGCGCCCCGCCAGCGTGTCGGCGAAGCCGTGGTTGGCGTCGCGGTGCCCGGCCTCGTCTGCCCGCACTGCGATGACCACGTCGCGCAGCCTGGCGTCGCGCGCCAGCCCCCAATAGTCGATCGCGATCTGCGGCGCCGCGACGTTCTCGTGGCGGCCGGCGTCGATCTCCTCGAGGTACTGGGTGTAGCTGATCACGGCCTCCTCCTCGAAGTAACCGACGATGCGGTGCGCGGTCTTCGGCGAGAAGAGGTAGAGGAAGAAGTAGAGATTGTAGAACACCGCCTGGGTCAGCATGACCAGGACGCGCTCGAAGAGGCTCGGCTTGGCGATCTCGACGAAGGTCATGAGGTGCATGCGCTCGTTCTCGGCCTCGTCCAGCAGGGTGCGGATCCAGCCCCGGTCCTCGCGGATGTGCCTGAGGCAGCTCAGGTGCTGGAGCAGTCCGCCGACCATGCCGGGAACCGCCGCGACCGTCTCCAGGACGACGGCCCGGTGGCCATAGCGCTTGGCGAAGAAGAGATCGGCGAAGAAGCGGAGCAGCTTGACGAAACCGTAGGCGATGCGGTCGCTCGCCGAGCGGGGCCTGTAGTGGCTGTTGAGGTCCTTCGCGCTGGAGTCCATGGGCCGACTTTCCTTTCGGTCCGGTTGCGATTACAGACGCGAAGAAACCCTGCCGGTCGGCGCTTCTTGATCGGCGCCGATCCCGTTTTAGCTCATATAATCATTGGCTTGCAGGCTTTCCAGAGCCTTGCGGCAGGTTCGGAACCGGCGCTAGAGCGGATCATGTTTAGATGGAACCACTTCGTGGTTGCTAACTAAACATGTGAATCCGCTCTACGACATAGGTTTAGAGCAGATTCACCGGGTTTGATGGATCGCCTCCGGCGATTCAGTCAAACCCGGATCTGCTCTAGCCGGTTTTCCGCGCGATCATCTCGACCGGCGTGATGCGGCCGGCCGTTATGTTCTCGACCATGTTGCGGATCTTGACCGGCGCGCTCTCGCCCATGACCAGATGGAGGCCGAGCGGCGGCGGTCCGCCGGCGGCCTCGGTCTTCTTTCTCAAGGTGGCGAAGAAGTCGAGCGCGAAGCCGCGGCGCTCCCGTTCCGCGACGATGGCGAAGCCGGCCCCGGCCAGGGCCTGCCGGTAGGTCTCGGGACCGGCCAGGGCGCTGGTCTCCGGCGTCGCGGCCCAGGGCACGGGGTAGCTGAGCGGCTCGTCACTCGTGGCCATGACGTCGTAGACGCCGAACAGCCCGCCCGGCCGGGTGACCCGCGCGACCTCGGCGAAGAGCGCCTCCTTGTCGGCGATGTTCATGCCGACATGCAGCATGTAGGCCGCGTCGAAAGCCGCGTCCTCGAAGCCCGTCGTCAGCGCGCTGCCCTGGTGCAGCGCGACCCGCTCGTCGAGGCCGACCCAGCCGGTCAGGACCCGACCGGTCTCGACGAAGGCCGCCGTCAGGTCGATCCCGGTCACCCGCGCCCCCCAGCGCTGGGCGGTGTAGCGCGCCGGACCGCCGAGGCCCGACCCCACGTCGAGCACGTGATCTTCCGCGCTCAGGCCGAGCTGGCCGAGGAAGTCCTCGGAAGCCTGGCGCCCGCCGATATGGAACTCGTCGACCGGCGCGAGATCCTCGATGGTCGCCGCTTTCGGCGCTTTGCCGCTGCGCTCCAGACCCTCGCGGATCGCCGCGACCAGGCCTTCGGCCTCGTAGTGCGCGGCGACAATCGCTTCCTTCGCCATGACCGCTCTCCCCTTCGAACGGCACATTCTAGAGCGGATCTACCTCCCCGTCCGCGCCGAATTCACCGTCGAGCACGAGCTGGGCAACGGGGAAGAGGAGATCGAGTTCCAGGTCAAGTGGTCGAACGGCTAAGCGCGACGGCGGCGACCGGCTTTCCGCTTCCGCGTTCCTCCGCTACGGCTTAGGCTCGAAGTCCAGGAATCGGGCAGGAGTTGGCCATGAGCGCCAAGGACTGGGAAGAGCTACTCGCGGCCCAGAGCGTGTCGCGCAAGAAGATCGCCGACGCCAAGCGGGCCGCGCGACGAATGACGGAAGCGCTCGAGGGCGTTGACTTCAGCCCGGAAGATCCGCTCGCTCCGGAGGAGTTCCCTCTGATCCTCACGTCTCGCCTGCGGGAGCAGAAGACGCCGTGACCCTCGGCCTGACGATCGAGGAACAGGCGGCGGGCCTGCGGGCCGGCGCCCTGACCGCGTCGGACCTGACGGCAAGGACGATCGAGGGGCTGGAAGGCCTAGGCCGGCGGCTGAACGCCCTGGCGCGCACCGAACCGGACCACGCTCTGGCGGCCGCCGCCCGGCGGGAAACAGGAGGAGGCGCGGCAAGCCCTCCCCTGTCCGGCATCCCACTGGCCCACAAGGATCTCTACCTTCGCGAGGGGTGGACTATCGAAGCGGGCTCCCGTCTTCTCGAGGGCGTGCGGGCGCGGGACACCGCCCAGGTCTGCCGGCGGCTCGACCAGGCCGGCGCGATCGATTGCGGCCGGCTGAACACGGTCGAGTTCGGCCTCGGCACCACTGGGCACAACGAGATCACGGGCCATGTCCGCAATCCCTGGAACCCCGATTACGTCACCGGCGGCTCCTCCAGCGGCTCGGCCGCCTCGGTCGCCGCCGGCCTGCTGCCCGCGGCCCTGGGCTCGGACACCGGCGGCTCGGTGCGTCTGCCGGCCGCCGCCTGCGGGCTGGTCGGTCTCAAGCCCACTTCCGGCCTGCTCGGCCGCTCCGGCGTGATCCCGCTGTCCCACAGCCTCGATACCGTTGGGCCCTTGACCCGGACCGTGCGCGACTGCGCGATCGTGCTTCAGGCCATCGCCGGCCACGACCCCCAAGATCCGGCCTCCGCCAGGGTCGAGATCCCGGACTACCTCCTGGAGATCGAGGAAGGAATCGAGGGCCTGCGCCTCGGCGTTCCGGAAAACTACTTCCTCCGCCCGATCGACCGGGACGTCGCCGCGACTTTCGAAGTCGCGCGAAAGGCTTTGTCGGTGCTGGGCGCCCGCGAAAAAGGCGTGACCGTAGCGGAGGTCGCGCGCGCCAACCGCGTCGCAACGACCGTCATCGCCGTCGAGGGCGCGGCCGTGCACGGCGGCTGGCTGAAGGACCGGGCACAGGACTACGGGCCGCAAACCCTGGGCCGCTTGATGGCCGGTCTCTTCATCCCGGCCGAGGCCTATCTGCGCGCCCTGGAGTTTCGCCGCCGTTTCGCGCGCCAAACCCTGGAAGGCGTCTTCCGCGAGGTCGATCTCATTCTGACGCCGATGTGGCCGTACCGGCTGCCGACCATCGCGGAGTCGGACCTGAGCGGCAATCCGGGCTTCTCGGATTTCGTGATCGCCTCGGGCCATTGCTCTCGGCCGGTCAACCTGCTCGGCTTTCCCGCCATCACGCTGCCGGCCGGTTCCTGTTCCAACGGCCTTCCCATCGGCATCCAGCTGATCGGGCGTCCCTTCGAGGAAGCGCTGCTTCTGCGCGCCGCCCGGACCCTCGAGCGAGAGCTGCGCTTCTGGGACCGGAAACCGCCTGTCTCGGTCTGGAACGAGGGCTGACAACGCATTTTTACCCTCTCCCCTAGAAGAGTACTGTCAGTGCCGCCAGGCTTTGCCGGGCACCGAGTCGAGCAGCGCCCTGGTGTAGTCGTGCTGGGGATTGGCGAAGATCTCGGCGGTGGTGCCCCGTTCCACCAGTTCGCCGCTGCGCATGACCACGATTTGCTCGCAGACGTGGGCCGCGACGCGCAGGTCATGGGTGATGAAGAGCATGGAGAGCGACAGCTCCCGACGCAGCTCGTCGAGCAGGTCGAGCACCTGCTTCTGCACCGAGACGTCGAGCGCCGAGACCGGCTCGTCGGCGATGATCAGCCGGGGCCGGATGGCGAGCGCCCGGGCGATGCCGATGCGCTGGCGCTGGCCGCCGGAGAACTCATGGGGATAGCGGTCGGCGGCCGCAGGCTCCAGGCCGACCCGGCGCAGAAGCTCGCGGGCGTCTTCCCACGCCTTCTCTTTCGGCGTGCCCTGGATCGTCGGACCCAGGGCAATGATATCGCCCACTTTGTGGCGCGGGTTGAGCGAGGCGAAGGGGTCCTGGAAGACCATCTGCACGACCTTGCGGTATGGCCGCAAAGCCGTGCGGGAAAGGCGCGCGATATTGGCCCCGTTGAGCAGGATCTCGCCGCTCTCCGGCGTCTCCAGGCCGATGATGCAGCGCGCCAGGGTAGACTTGCCGGAGCCGGACTCGCCCACAACCGCTAGGGACGCGCCACTCTCCACCTCCAGGCTGACGTCGGCCACAGCGCGCACCGTCCGCCCGCGCTGACCGAAGAGCCCAGTGCGGCCCCCATAGGTCTTTTCCAAGTTGCGCACGACGAGGACAGGTTTGTCCTCTTCCTCGACACCGTCCTGGTCGCGCGGGACCAGGCTCGGCACCGCGGCAATCAAGGCCTTGGTGTAGTCGGCCTGGGGGTGGCTCAGGACCTGTTCCGCCGTCCCCTCCTCGACCAGCTTGCCGTGGCGCATGACGGCAACCCGGTCGGCGATCTCGGCGACCACGCCGAAGTCGTGGGTGATGAAGAGGATCGAGGTGCCGTGCTCGCGCTGCAGGCGCTTCATCAAGGAAAGGATCTGCGCCTGGGTGGTGACGTCGAGCGCCGTGGTCGGCTCGTCGGCGATGATGAGTGCGGGTTCGAGAGCCAAGGCCATGGCGATCATGACCCGCTGGCGCTGGCCGCCGGAAAGCTCGTGGGGATAGCTGTTGAGGAGCCGCGCCGGTTCGGGCAGGCGAACGTCATCGAACAGCGCGATCACCCGTTCGCGGCGCTCGGCGGGCTTGAGCTCCGTGTGCACCTCGAAGATCTCGTCGATCTGCCGGCCGACCTGCATCAGCGGATTGAGCGCGGTCATTGGCTCCTGGAAGATCATGGAGATGCGGCCGCCGCGCAGGTCGCGCATCTCCTCGTCGCCGAGATCGAGCAGATTGCGGTTTTCGAAGATGATCTTCCCGCCGGTCACACGGACGTGGGGCTCGGGCAGGAGGCGCAGGATCGCCTTGGACATGACCGACTTGCCCGAGCCGGACTCGCCGACGACGCAGAGGATCTCGTTCGGCCGGATCTGGAGCGAGACCTGCTCGACTGCGTGGGGCCGGTCGGACCAGCTCGGCAGCGCGACCGTGAGGTCGTCGATCGAGATGACGGAGCCGGTCATAGGTCGCGCAGCCTCGGGTTCAGGGCGTCGTTGAGGCCCTCTCCCACCAGGTTGATGCAGAGCACCGTGATCAGGATCGCCACGCCGGGAATGGTCACCAGCCACCAGGCGTCGCGCAGGAAGGAGCGTCCGGCCCCGACCATGAAGCCCCAGCTCATCAGATTGGGCGCGCCGAGGCCGAGGAAGGCGAGCGCGGACTCGGTGAGGATCGCGGTCGCGACCAGCAGCGAGCCGGTCACGATCAGCGGCGAGAGCGTGTTGGGAATGACCTGCTTGAAGAGGATGCCGCTATCGTTCTGGCCGGCGACCACGGCGGCCTGCACGAACTCGCGCGACTTCACGGAGAGCACCTCGCCGCGCACGACGCGGGCGATCGGCGGCCAGGACACCACGGCGATGGCGATGATCAGGCTGGCTGCCGAAGGGGTCAGGATGGCGACCAGCACAATGGCGAAGATGAAGGAAGGAATGGTCTGGAAGAACTCGGTCATGCGCATCAGGCCGTCGTCGACCAGCTTGCCGTAGTAGCCGGCCAGCGCGCCGACCAGGGCGCCGACGACGACCGCGCTCAAGGTCGCGATGATGGCGATCAGGAGCGAGGTGCGCGAGCCGTGGACCAGGCCGGCCAGCATGGAACGGCCCAGGGAGTCGGTACCGAAAAGGTATTCGCCGAAGGGCGGCAGGAAAGGCTGACCGACGATGGAGAAAGGATCTTCCGGCGAGATCAGCGGCGCCAGGATGGCGATCAGGGTGACGAAACCGAGCCAGATCAGGCCGAGCAGGACCCGCGGGTTGGTCAGGAAGCGCTGCCAGAAGGTCTTCATGACTCGATCCGGATCCGCGGGTCGAGGAAGACGTAGATGATGTCGACCACGAGATTGACGAAGACCACAAGGCAGGCCGAGAGGAAGAAGATCCCGAGCAGCAGGTTGTAGTCGCGCGAGAAGAGGGCGTCGAAGGCGAGCTGGCCCAGTCCCGGCCAGGCGAAAACGCTCTCGACCACGACCGAGCCGCCGAGCAGGCCGCCCGTCTGGACGCCGGCGACGGTGACGACCGGCAGCAGGGCATTGCGCAGCACGTGACGAAAGGTGATCTGCCGCTCGGTCAGGCCCTTGGCCCGGGCCGTCGTGACATAGTCCAGGCCGCGCTGCTCGAGCATGGTCGCGCGCATCAAGCGGGCATAGAGCGCGAGATAGAAGAGCGAAAGGGTGATCGAGGGCAGCACGAGATGGTGGGCGATATCGACCACCCGGTCCCAACCCTCGTAGAACTGGACCACGTCCTCCATGCCCGAGGTGGGGAACCAGTCGAGCCAGATCGAGAACACCAGGATCAGCATCAGACCGACCCAGAAGAGCGGCGTCGCATAGGCGATGATGGCCGCGACGGAAATGACGTGGTCGCGCCAGGTGCGCACCCAGAGCGCCGCGAAGAGTCCGGCCAGCACGCCGAACCCCAGAGACATGAAGAGCGTCGCGCCCATGAGGATCAGAGTCGGCCAGAGCCGCTCCAGCAGCAGGTCGGTGACGTCCATGCCGTGGCGGAAGGAAAAGCCCAGGTCGAAGACCGCGACGCTCTTGATGTAGAGCCAGAGCTGCACCAGCAGCGGCTGGTCGAGGCCGAAGCGCTTGCGCAGCTCGGCGATGTATTCCTCGGAGGCGCCGCCGGACTCCCCGGCCAGCACGGTCGCCAGGTCGCCCGGCGCGAGCTGCAGCATCAGGAAACAGAGGATCACCACCCCGATGATGACCGGGACGGCCTGAAAGATGCGCCTGGCGATGTACCGGAGAAGCCTGCTGCCTTGCATGGTCCGCCGCGGCTTAGGAGGAACGGGAGGCGAAAGGCATTGGCGGCGGCCCGCTGAAGGCCGCCGCCAAGCGCTTCATTCGCCTAGCCTTCTTCTTATTCGGTGTGAACCCGGTCGAAGTTCGAGTAGACCCCGAGCGGGCTGACGATGACGTCCTTGAACTTATTGTTGATCACCGTCGGGAAGTTCATCTCGTGGGTCCAGACGATCGGCTGCTCTTCGGCAACAATCTTCAGCGCCTCGGCGTAGAACCCGCTGCGCTTCTTGGGATCGGCCTCGACCGTCGCCTTGGCCAGGAGGTCGTCGACCCTGGGGTCCGACCAGCCGGAGCCGTTGGAGAAGACCCGGCCCTTGACGATCGCTTCGGAGACCACCGCGCGGTGCACGCCGACCACCGGATCCGACAGGTTGTAGAGGTAGTTGCCCGTCGTATCGAAGTCGTTGTCGGTGTAGGTCCGCTTGAGCCAGCGGGCGACGTCCTCCTGCCGGATCGTCACCTTGATGCCGATCTTGCCGAGCGCCTGGGCGATGTACTCGCCGAGGCGGGTCCACTCCTGGCCATAGGGCAGGCTGTCGTGCATCAGCTCGAAGCGGAAGCCGTCGGCGCCCTTCTTGTAGCCGGCCTCGTCGAGGATCTTGTTGGCGATCTCGACGCCGTTCTCGACCTGGTAGGTCTTGACGTCGCTGGTGTAGAGCCCGCCGGGCTCGAAGTTGGAGCTCATCGGGCCGGTCGCGGGCTTGCCGTAGCCGAACCAGATGTTGTCGATCAGAAACTGCCGGTCGATGGCATAGGCGATGGCCCGCCGCACGTTGGCGTCGTTGAGCGGCGCGCGACGGGTGTTGAGCAGGATCTCCGCCACCGGCGAGATCATCTCGTGGCCCTTGGTCGTAACCATCAGATCCGCGTTTGCCGCCAGCTTCTTGGCGTCGTTGAAGGGCACCGCGCCCATGGCCGCGAAGTGGGCCTCGCCCTTCTCGAGGGCGGCGGTCCGGGTCGAGGCGTCCGGGATGAAGCGGGCGACGATCCGGTCCAGATAGGGCTGGCCTTCCTTCCAGTAGTTCTCGTTCTTGTCGAGACGGATCAAGGTGCCCTTGCGCCACTCGACGAACTTGAAGGGGCCAGAGCCGATCGGCTTGTTGGCGTTCGGGTGGGCCCTGAGGTCGCCCGTGCCGTAGATGTGCTTCGGCAGGATCGGCGTCTCATAGCTGGAAAAGGCCATGATCATGTAGGGCGCCGGCTTCTCGAGCTTAAGCACGACCGTATGGTCGTCCGGCGTCTCGATCGCGGTGACCGACTTGAAGGTGTTGGGGCCGCGCGGGTGGGTCACCTTGGCGGCGTCCTCGATCGAGAACCTCACGTCCTCGGCGGTCAGCGGCTTGCCGTCATGGAACACCACGCCCTGCCTGAGCTTGAAGGTCAGGGTCAGGCCGTCGTCGGACAGGGTCCAGGACTCGGCCAAGCCGGGCTGCGGCTGCAGGTCGAGGTCGTACTCCAGCAGGCCGTCGAAGACCTTGGAGGTCACCATGCCGATCGGGCCCGAAGTCGAAAGATAAGAGGCCAGACTCGGCGGTTCCGGCTGCACCAGCATCACCATGGTGCCGCCGCCCTTGGCGCCGGCCGGCTGGGCCAAGGCCAGGCCGATCACGGCCACGAGGCCAAATAGGAATCCGGTCAGTTTCGGTCGTTTCACAGTTGTTACTCCCTGTTCTCAGGTTCTTGCCTCCACCGGCCGCGCACCGGGCGGCGGGGCAGCGTTTCTCCCGCGGCGAACCCTTTTTCTGAATGTTGGAATCGAGCCTAGCTCCAGTTCCGGCGGCTGGCAATTGGATAGCGGCGGCCTCCCGCCGTCTTCCAGGCTCTGGGCGCGAGCCGGGCAAGAAAGAAGTTCAGGCGGCGGTCAGGAACAGCATCCAGAAGACCGTGCCGACCCGCGCAAGTTCGGCCCGGTGGCGCGCGCCGGCATAGCGGTCGGCGCTCCGCCAAACGGCGACCACGGCCAGGATGTTGTAGGGCAGCGGGGCGCAGAAGGAGACGATCAGCCAGACCAGGGGCGCCTCCCTGATCAGCAGCAGCGTGAAGCAGAAGCTGGTAACCACGTTGAGCAGCAGGCCGTAGGAAACCGCATAGCTCCAAAAGGCCTCGCCCAGGGGAACCTCGCCCCCCCAGAGCTTCTTGATCAGCTGATTCAACCCAGGATCCCCCTTGCGGCCCCTTGGAACGGCGGCGCCCACAACAGTTATAAATAGGGTACAATCTGAAAATTAAAGGATCCCGGCGGCCATGTCGGGACGCAGTGGCGCCCCGGCCCCCGCCCAAGGGAGGCAGCCATGAAACCGAGACACCTCGCGCTCTTCCTGACCGCGGCCCTGACCGCCGCGGCGCTCCCGCCGCCGGCGACCGCCGGCTGCAGCGACCCGCCGGGACCGGGGGTCGACTGGAGCGGATGCGACAAGGCCGGCGTGAACCTTGCGCGCAGCGACCTCAGGGGCGCCAACCTCGCCGGTGCCGACCTGACCGGCGCCTACCTGCTGGAGACCGACCTGAGCGGAGGGCGCCTGGCCGACGCGACCCTGGCCCGCGCCGTGCTGCGCAAGGTGAACTTCCACGGCGCCGACCTGACCCGCTGCGACCTGCAGGGCGCCGACCTCAGCCGGGTCAGCCTGCGCCTGGCCAATCTGACCGGGGCGGACCTGAGCCGCGGCGCCTATCTGAACCGCGCCGACCTAAGCGGCGCGACCCTGTCAGGCGCCCGCCTCGACGGCGCGAACCTGGTCGAAACGGTCCTGAACGGGGCCGATCTCCGCCAGGTCGATCTCAGCCGGGCCCGGCTGATCGCCGCCAAGCTGGTGCGCAGCGACCTGCGCGGCGCGGACCTGCGCGAGGCCGACCTGACCGGGGCGGTGCTGATGGGCGCCGACCTGACCGGCGCGGACCTCGCCGGCGCCGACCTCTGGGGCACGGTGTGGACCGACGGCATGACCTGCGGCCAGGGCTCCAAGGGCGCCTGCAGGCCCTGAGGTCCATTTCTTAACAAGGCATAAAGCATTCCCGACTAGCCTCCGCCTGCCTGCGACGGCTCAGGGAAAGTCCTCAGATGCCCGGCGATCCGGACAACGCGGTTTCGGTCATCATCTGCAACTACAACTACGGCCGCTTTCTGGGCCAGGGCCTCGAGAGCCTGGCCAAGCAGAGCGAGCCGCCGCACGGCCTGATCATTGTCGACGACGGCAGCACCGACGACTCGCGCACCGTCGTGGTGGACTTCCTCTCGACCTGCGGCCGGCGCTTCGCCCAGCGCGACTTCCTGCGCAACGAACAGAACCTCGGCAAGCTGGCCAGCCTGAACCTGGCGGTGGAACGCCTGGTCACGCCGCTCGCGATGATCCTGGACGCCGACGATTTCCTGCCGGTCGATGCGATCGCGCGCCTGAAGGAACGCCTCCTGGCCGCGCGGCGCGAGAACCCCGCGGTCGGCTTCGCCTATTCCGACTCCCACCTGGTGGACGAGGCCGGCGCGGTGATCGGGCGGGGCAAGTCGGCGGACTGGTCGCGCGCGCTGCTCAAGACCCACAGCTACATACCCGAGTGCGCCCTGACCCTGAGCCGCGCGCTGCACCAGGCCGCGCCCTTCGACGAGTCGATCAGGGTCCACACCAAGCACCACAAGTGGACAAAGATCGCCGACCGCGGCTGGATCGGCCACTACGTCCCCGAGCCGCTGTTCAACTACCGCATGCACCAGAGCAACATCTCGGGCATCGGCAAGGCGGTCCTAAGCGAGGGCGACGCCGAGGGCCGCAAGGAGCGGCTGCTCTCGGGCTACTGGCGCACCGCCTGACCCGCTTTTCTCTTCCGTCGACCGGTCCGGCAGGCTTTTTGGAAGGCCTGGGGCCTTTGATCACGGTCATCCTTCGACAAGGGGCGAAGCCCGGCGCTGCGCGCGGATGAGGGTCAGTGCTTGAAAAAATTCACCCCTCACCCTGAGCTTGTCGAAGGGTGATGGTGCCGGCTGAGCACTTTTTCAGCACACAGTCAGGTCAGGTCACGAAGTGGCCGACGATCGGCTTGTGGTCCGGCTTCAGCAGTTCACCAATGCGCTCCTGGAGCGCCCGGTCCTCTTCCGTCACCCGTGTGTGGTGCCGCTTGTGATCGAGCCAAGAGGGCTCCCACCAGGTCTCCACGAAGCGCTCGGGCTCGGCGGCGTCCTGCATCAGGCTCCAGCGGAAGCCGCCGCCCCGCCGCCGGCTTCGGGCCAGCTCCGACATGAGATCGCGGAAGGCCGCCTCGTGCACTTCTCCGACGCGGTACTCGATCTGGATCATGACCGGGCCGTCGGCCGGCCCCTCCCCCGCCAGCACAGGTTCGGGCCAGTGCATCGAGGGCGCATGGTCGAGCTTCTCCCCCTGCCCGAGGCGGGCCCGCCAGGTGAGCGGAATCAGCGCCACGGCGCCGGCGGCGGCGGCGAGCAGCGCCACCGGGATTCCCCAGATCGCGGCCACCTGGCCCCAGAGCAGGCTGCCCGCGGACATGCTGCCGAAGAAGACGGTGAGGAAAATCGAGAGGCCGCGGGCTCGGACCCAGTCGGGCAGCGCCGTCTGCGCCGAGACGTTCAGGCTCGACAGGACGGCGATCCAGGAGAGCCCCGCCAGCGCGGCGGCGAAGACCGCGACGACCGGGTCCGGCAGGACCGCGAGGATGATCAGGACGCCGGCGGTGCCGAGCGTCCCCGCCGACACCGTCCGGTCCGGCCCCAGGCGCCCCTTGACCGCAGGCAGCAGGAAGGCGCCGCCGACCGCGCCCGCGCCGACTGCCGCCAGCAGCGTGCCGTAGAGGGTCGGGCCGCCGGCCAGGACCGTCCGGGCGATCAGCGGCAGCATGGCCCAGAAGGCGCTCGCAAAGACGAAGAAGGCCGCGGCGCGCAGCAGCGTCGCCTTGAGCGGCGGGCTGTTCAGCGCATAGCGCAGGCCGCCGCGGATCGCCGCGAAAACCTGCTCGGCGGGCAATCCGCTTGTCGTGTTCGGTGCGGGCCGCCACCACCAGAGCGCCGCGATGATGCCGAGGAAGGAGAGCGCGTTGACCAGGAAGGGCGCGGCCAGGCCCGCCCCGACGATCAGGAAGCCGGCCAGCGCCGGCCCGATCGCCCGGCTGACGTTGATGCCCATGGAGTTCAGCGAGATCGCCGCCGTCAGCTCGCCGCGCGGCACCAGGCTGGGCACTATGGCCTGCCAGGCCGGCGCCATGAAGGCCGCGCCGGTGCCGAGCAGGAAGGTGAAGGCGAGCAGCAGGAGCGGCGTGACCAGCTCGAGCGCCACCAGGGCAGTCAGCAGGGCCGCCGCCGCCGCCATCCCGGCGTTCACCCAGATCAGCAGGCGGCGCCGGTCGACGATGTCCGCGACCGCCCCGGCGAGCAGCGCGAAGAGGAAGATCGGCAGGGTGGTCGCCGCCTGCACGGCGGCCACGATCAGCGGCGAGGGCGACAGCTCGGTCATCAGCCAGCCGGCGCCGACATCGTGCATCCAGGTCCCGACGTTCGATGCGACCGTGGCGACCCACAGCAGGGCGAAGGCGCGGTGCCGGAAGGGCGCCATCGCCGAGGGCGATTCGGCCGCCGCCGCCCCCGGCGCGCTCATTGCGAGGCGTCCTTGGGCGCCGCGATATCGGAGAGCACCGTGACCGCCATGCCCGGGCGCAGGATGGCGTTCGGGTTGGGAACGCTGGTCCAGACGGTCAGGCTGCCGTCCCTTTCGTCGATGCTGGCCGAGGCGAAGTCCGGCTTGGCGTCGTGGGGGTAAACCCGTCCGCCGGGCAGCAGGACCGTCAGCTTTATGTTCTGGAACAGCGCCTCGATCGTCTCGGCGCCGGTTCTCTCCAGGGTCTCCAGGCGGACCGCGTAGGGCACCCGGTAGGCGATCAGCGCCGGGTCGATCTGGATGATCTCGCCCAGAGGCGGGCCGGCCTCGGCCTCGACGAAGGCGCCGAGCGCCGTCAGGGGGCGGCCGGCGAAGCCGTCGACCGGCGCCCTGATCGTCGCGTGGCGCAGGTCGAGTTGGGTGCGTTTCAACGCGACGCGCGCCGCCTCGAGCTCCGCCGCCGTCTGCTTCAGGCCCGCCTCGGTCTGGTCGGCGCGCGCCTCGGTGGCGACGCCTCGGGTCTCGAGCGCCCGCACCCGCTCCGCCTCGCGCCGCGCCAGGAAGTGGGCCGCCTCGGCGCGGGACACCTCGGCCTCGGCCGCCGCGACCGCGAGCTCGAGATCCTCGGCGTCGAGCCGGATCATCGGCGTCCCGGCGGTGACGCGCTCGCCGCCCGAGAAGAGGATCTCGGCGACGACCCCGTTCAGCCGGCTCGACAGCTCGGCCCTCTTGTAGGCCTCGACCCTGCCATCGAAGGTGAGGGGCTCGGCCATGGCGGGCGCGGCGAGCCAGCAGAGTATGGCGATGGCCGCGCTGAGGGCGCGGCCGCGCGAGGTCATCATGGCTCTACACCGCGAAGCAGGAGCAGCCCAGCGCGCCCCAGAAGCTCTTGGCGTCCGAAACCGGCAGGGGCGTCGCCCAGGCGATGCCGTGGTCGTGGCCGTGGACGCCGCAGTGATTGCCGCAGCCCTCGTGGCAGGCCCTTGCGTACTGGGGCGCCTGGGCCTCCGCGCGCTGGCCCGGGCTGGCCTCGGTGTTGACCGGCGACCAGGACGGCGAGGCGGGCGGCAGCGGCGGCGCCAGGTCGGCAAACTCGTCCTCGCCGTAGACGACCTTGCCGCCGACCAGGGTCATGACGCTGTTGATCCGGCGGATCTCCTCCGGCGGCACGGCCATATAGTCGGCCGAGAGCACCGCGAGGTCGGCGTAGCGGCCGGGCGCCAGGGTGCCCTTGACGTCGGCCTCGCCCGAGAACCAGGCCGATCCCTCGGTCCAGAGGCCGAGCGCCTCCTCGCGCGTCAGCACGTTGGACTCGCCGTAGAGCGGCATGCCGCCCAGGGTCTTGCCGGTGGTCATCCAGTAAAGCCCGACCCAGGGGTCGTAGCTCGCCACGCGAGTCGCGTCGGTGCCGGCGCCGACCGGCACGCCGAACTCGAGCATGCGGCGGACCGGCGGCGTCAGCTGGGCCGCCTCGGCCCCATAGCGCTCGACGAAGTACTCGCCCTGGAAGGCCATGCGGTGCTGGATCGCGATGCCGCCGCCCAGCGCCTTGATGCGCTCGATGTTGCGCGGGCTGATTGTCTCGGCGTGGTCGATGATGAAGCGGGTCTCGAAGGGCTGGCGGCCGTTGACCCGCTCGAACACCGAGAGGAAGCGGTCGATCGACTCGTCGTAGGTGGCGTGGATCCGGAACGGCCACTTGTTGGTCGCCAGCAGCTCGACGATCGGCTCCAGCTCGCTCTCCATGGTTGGCGCCAGATCCGGGCGCGGCTCCAGGAAATTCTCGAAGTCGGCCGCCGACCAGGTCAGGTTCTCGCCGGCGCCGTTCATGCGCAGCATGGCCGATCCCGCGCCCGGCTCGGTCATGGCGACCCAGCGCTCGTAGTCGGAGAGCTCGCTGCCGGCCTTCTGGGCGAAGAGATTGTAGGCGACCCGCACGGTCAGCTGGCCGTCGTCGTGCAGCCGCTGGATGACGTCGTAGTCCTCCGGGAAGTTCTGGCCGCCGCCGCCGGCGTCGATCACCGAGGTGATGCCCAGGCGGTTCATCTCCCGCATGTAGTGCCGGGTCGAGTTGATCTGGTCGTCCAGCGGCAGGGTGGGGCCGCGCGCCAGGGTCGAATAGAGGATCAGGGCGGAGGGCTTGGCAATCAGCAGGCCGGTCGGGCGTCCCTGGGCATCACGCTGGATCTCGCCGCCCGGCGGGTTCGGCGTGTTCTGGTCGAAGCCGAGCGCCTGGAGCGCCGCCTGGTTGAGCAGCGCCCGGCCGTAGAGGTGCAGGATGAAGACCGGCGTATCGGGCGATACCGCGTTGATCTCGTCCAGGGTCGGCATGCGGCGCTCGGCGAACTGGAACTCCGACCAGCCGCCGACCACCCTGACCCACTGGGGCGCCGGGGTGCGCGCGGCCTGGTCCTTCAGCATCCGGAGCGCGTCGGCGACCGAAGGCACGTTCTCCCAGCGCAGCTCCATGTTGTAGTTCAGCCCGCCGCGGATCAGGTGGGTGTGGCTGTCGTTGAGGCCTGGGATCACCCGCCGGCCGGCTAAGTCGATCACCGCGGTCGCACCGCCGGCGAGGCTCATGACCTCCCCGTCGCTGCCGGTCGCCGTGATCAGGCCGTCCTTGATCGCGAGAGCCTGGACCTCCGGATAGCGCGGGTCGAGGGTCGTTATGCGTCCTCGCTTGAGGATCAGGTCGGGGGCTTCGGACAAGAGCTGGCTCCATACTAGCTTGGGCGACAGGGCCGCGAGGCCGGAAGTGGCGGCGAGCCCCTGGACGACGCGGCGTCGGGGAAAGGTCATCCCTCGATCTCCAGGTGAGAAGCGCCCGGCGCGTCCCGCAGGGGGCGGCCGGGCGCGTTAAGGCAACTACTCGGCGGCGATCGGCGCGGCCACGGGATCGATGCGGTCGCCGTGCCTGGCACGCTCCGGCGCCTTGTGGACCATGGTGTAGGCGTAGTCGACGCCCATGCCGTAGGCACCGGAGTGCTCCCGCACCAGATCCATCACGGCGTCGTAGGTGTCGCGCTTGGCCCAGTCGCGCTGCCACTCGAGCAGGACCTGCTGCCAGGTCACCGGCACCACGCCGGCCTGAATCATGCGCTGCATGGCGTAGTCGTGGGCTTCCTGGGTGGTGCCGCCCGAGGCGTCGGCGACCATGTAGATCTCGTAGCCGCCCTCGGCCATGGCGGAGAAGGCGAAGGAGTTGTTGCAGACCTCGGTCCAAAGGCCGGAGACCACGACCTTCTTCTGGCCGTTCTCGGCCAGGGCGTCCCGCACCTTCTGGTCATCCCAGGAGTTCATGGAGGTGCGCTCGAGCAGCGGATGATCCGGGAAGACCTCGAGCAGCTCGGGGAAGGTGTGGCCGGAGAAGCTGTCGGTCTCGACCGTGGTGATGATGGTCGGGATTTCGAAGATCTTGGCGGACTTGGCCAGGGCGACCACGTTGTTCTTCAGGGTCTGGCGGTCTATTGACTGCACGCCGAAAGCCATCTGCGGCTGCTGGTCGATGAAGATCAGCTGGCAGTTGGTCGGGGAAAGAAGCTCGGGCTTGGTCATTGGGCGGTTCTCCTCCATGCTTGACCGTGGTGGGGGGCGGCCGTTACTCGGACGACCGGGATGTGGGTCGGCCCGGCCGGGCGATCTTGCACCGGCTTGCGGCCGGTTTTGTCCCGGCTTGCTGCCGCCCGCTTGCGAGGAAGGTCATGGGAGCGCACGCCTTCGAACAGGAACCGCAGCTCACGGCGCGGTTCCGGCACCAGAGCGGAGCCAAGCGCCCCGACCTCTGCGGCTTCGACGGGCGCTGGAACATGCCGGTCGCCCGCTATCGCCGGATCCTCGCCGAGGACCGGCCCCCGCCGGCTGTCGACCACTACGTGCTGACCTACTATCTGGGCGGGCCGCCGGTGCGGCGGCTGGATGCGCCCGGCGACGGGGGCATCGCCCAGCGCGGCGACCTCTCGCTGGAGCGCCCCATGAGCCGGGGCGTCTACGGGTCGAACGGCGCCGTCGAGTACGCCGAGCTCTACTTCCGCCAGAGCCTGCTGTGCGAGATCGCCGACGAGGCCGGCCTGAGCGCGGTGGCCGAGCCGGCCGATTTTTTTGGCCTGCGCGACCGAGACTGGGCCCGCGACGTAGAGACCTACGTCAAGCGGGCCAGCGACCGCGGCGACCCGCCGGGGCCGATGGAGATGGACAGCCGGGCCTATCTGATCGGCGTCGGTGTCCTGCGCACGGTGCGCGACATCTCCGCCCGCCTCCGGGAGCTCCACGATCGGGTCAGCCGCGACGACCTTCGGCCCGTGCTGAAGACGATCGACGAGCGGCTCTCGGAGACGATCCGGCTGAGCGACCTCTCCGCCCTGCTCGACATGAGCCCCTTTCACTTCGCGCGGATCTTCAAGGCCGAGGTGGGCGAGGCGCCGGCGCAATACCTTATGCGGCGGCGCACCGAGCGGGCGATCGAGCTGATCCGTCGCAGCGACCTAACCCTGGCCGAAATCGCCTACCGCAGCGGCTTCTCCAGCCAGTCCCACATGAACCGCCGGATCAAGGAGGCGACCGGGGAGACGCCGAAGGCGCTGCGCTCAGGGTGAGCGTCGGACGGCCTGCCTTGAGGGTAAGCCGTGGGACGGCGGCGCGCCGGGCTCTGTCGGCAAGTCTCTTCGATAGCGCCGCGGCGCCCCGGGCGGGCCCGGGTTCGAAGGGGTCGCAAGAGCTCTCCGTCGAACCCGGTCAGCGTCCTCTAACGCCCTGAGGAAGCGCGAAACGGTTCCTCAGGTCGCCGTCGCGTCCGCCACTTCGGCGCGCGCCCTGCCGGCATTCCTCTCTCCGGCGCCGGCCAGGGAGCGGCGCAGGATCAAGAAGCCGGCAAGACCGGACAGGATGGAGCCGGACAGCACGCCGACACGCACCGCTGCCGCATACTCCGGGTCTTCGAAGGCGAGCGTCCCGATGAAGAGGCTCATGGTGAACCCGATGCCGGCCAGCAGGGCGGCGCCGTGCAGCTGCTGCCAGCTAACGCCCCGCGGCAGGTTGGCCAGCCCGCTACGGACGGCGATCCAGACAAAGCCCAGGATGCCCACCTGCTTGCCGATGAACAGGCCGAGGGCGATGCCGAGGGAGACCGGTCCGAACAGGCTGGACGGCGGGAGCGAAACGAGATTGACACCGGCGTTGGCGAAGGCGAACAGCGGCATGATCCCAAGCATCACCCAGGGCTTCAGCCCGTGTTCCGCGGCAAGGAGGACCGTTTCCTTGCTTCCCGAGGGTCGGGCATGCGGAACGAAGAGCGCGGTCACCACGCCGGCCAAGGTCGCGTGCACGCCCGATTTCAGGAGGAAGACCCAGACGAAGGCGCCGACGAGGATGTAGGGCGCCAAGCGAAGTACGCCGCTGCGGTTCAAGGCCACCAGGGCCACGATGCCGAGCGCCGATATGGCGAGCGAGGTGGTCGAGAGATTATCCGTGTAGAACAGCGCGATGATAATGATCGCCGCCAGATCGTCGATGATCGCGACGGCGAGGAGGAAAACCTTGAGCGCCACGGGCACCCGGCTGCCGAGCAGCGCAAGGATGCCCAGCGCGAAGGCGATGTCCGTTGCCGCCGGGATCGCCCATCCCTGCAGAGCCGCCGGGTCCTCGTAGTTCAGGCCGGCATAGATCAAGGCGGGTATGGCGATGCCGCCGAGCGCGGCGACGAGGGGCAAGGTGGCGCGCTGCGGGTCGGAGAGTTCACCCTCCAGAACCTCTCGCTTCAACTCGAGGCCGACGAGCAGGAAGAAAACCGCCATCAACCCATCGTTGATCCAGAGCAGAAGGGGCTTCTCGATGCCGAATTCCGATACGTTCACCGAAATCATGGTGTCCAGCAGAGCGCTGTAGAGCCCGTTGAGAGAGGTGTTCGAGAAGACCAAGGCGGCTAGCGTCGCGCCGATCAGCAGGACGCCGCCCGCGGCTTCGCCGGACAGCAGCTTTCGGATGGTATCCAGGGCACTCGATGGACTATCGACGCGGTCGGTCACGGCACGGCTCCCGTCTTCGGTTGATCGCAACGGTCGGATTGAGTCGGCGCGACGCCATGTAGCGACAGCGCTCTCCCCCTACGCCACCGACGTGGCTACAGATGACCGTCGAGCCAATCGAGAGGGCACTCGGGGTCGATAGAATTTCCCGATCAGCGTTTTTCTCGGCCAGGTTTCCGGTCGGCGCCCGGGAAGATCCCGAGCCATCCAATCCAGCCAGCCGGCCGCCTTTTGTCTCGTCGGCCTCGGTTGCGGGCGTCGGCATGCACCGCTCCACCGTGGGCGCGCTCGTGCCCTGGCCGCGCTGCCGACAGCTTTCCCGGCTACGCGTGCCCTTGACTGTTCCGCAAATCGTCGGAGTCTCGCCGCTGGACATCACGGACATCGATCGGCAGACGCTCAACAAAGGGCTGGAGGGCCGACCCCTCATCGGCAATTGTCACGGTGTCGAAGCAACGCAGGAGGCCTTGCTTGGAATCCGCATTCGATTTGGCGGCAGCGAACCTCTTGTCGCCGATGATCCTGTTCTTCGCGCTCGGTCTCGCCGCGTCCCTGGCAAAGTCCGATCTGAGCGTGCCTGAGGCTATCGCCAAGGGCCTCTCGCTCTATCTGATGCTCGGGATCGGCTTCAAGGGCGGCGCGGTGGTCGCCCAGCAGGGCCTCGACGTGACCATGGTGCTGGCGCTGGCCAGCGGCGCCCTGCTGAGCGCCCTGCTCCCCCTTGTCGCCTTCCGCCTGCTGGTTCTGACCACCAAGCTTTCGCGGGTCGACGCCGCCGCCGTCGCGGCCCACTACGGCTCGATCTCGATCGTCACCTTTCTCGCCGCGACCCAGGCCCTGGAACGCAGCGGGATACCCTTCGAGGGCTACATGGTGGCGGTCGCCGCTGCGATGGAAACGCCCGCGATCATGGTCGCCCTCTGGTTGTCCCGGACCAGCCGCAGCGGGACTCAGGCCGGCTTGATGCGCGAGGTCGTGCTGAACGGCTCGATCGTCGTCCTGGTCGGCGCCTTCATCATTGGCGGGATCACCGGCGCCGAAGGCCTGGAGACGATCGCGCCCTTGATCGTCGACCCCTTCGCCGGCGTGCTCTGCATCTTCCTGCTCGACATGGGCATCGTCGCCGGCCGGGGGCTGCGGGAGGGCCGCGGGCAGCTCACCCCGGGAGTCGTGATCTTCGGCCTCTACATGCCCCTGGTCGGCGGCGCGTTCGGCGCCCTCGCCGCCATGGCCTCGGGCCTCTCGGTCGGCGGGACGGCCCTGATGATCACGCTGGCCGCCAGCGCCTCCTACATCGCCGTGCCCGCGGCGCTCAGGCTGGCCCTGCCGGAGGCCAGGCCGTCGATCTATCTGCCGCTCTCGCTCGGCGTAACCTTCCCGTTCAATCTGATCGTCGGCATCCCCCTCTACCTCACGTTCGCGTCGGCACTTCATTGAGGAGCCCGTGATGAAAACCTACCCGAAGAAACGGATCGACATCATGATCGAGGCGCCCTTGATGAAGCGCGTGATCGATCTGCTCGATGGCACGGGAGTAGGCGGCTACACCGTGCTGCCGGTTCTCGCCGGACGGGGGCAGGACGGCGCCTGGCACCGGGACGGAGTCGTCGGGCGCGCCGGCGCCCTGGTGATGATCTTCTGCATCCTCGACGAGGAGAACGTCGACGCCGTCCTGAAGCCGCTGTTCGACCTGGTTTCCAGGCAGATCGGCATCGTCACGGTGTCCGACGTCCAGGTGGTCAGGCCCGAATACTTCTGAGCGTGGCCGCCGGATCGTGCCGGCGGAGCGCCGCCGTCAGCGGCTCGTGGGTCAGGAGACGGGGGCACGAGCGGACACAGCAGCGCTATCGGGCACGGCGAGGTTAGCGCAGGAAGCAAGAAGATGGAGAGCCTTCATGACTACACCCGATGAGACCGAACCGGAGCTGGAGTATGACGACGACCTGATCGCCGTGCTGGAAGCGGTTTGGGGTGCGGGTTTCCTGTCGCCGGGTGGCACCGATGAAGTGGACCGCATTCTCGACGGCCTGGATCTGACCGCTCTATCCGTGCTCGATATCGGCTGCGGCATCGGTGGCGCGACGGTACATATCGCCAGCCGCTACGGTGTTGCGGGAATCATCGGTATCGACATCGAGAGCAACTTGATCGAGGCCTGCGATAAGCTGGCGGCGCGATCCGGTTTGTCGGACGTGATCCGGTTCCGCCGTGTCGAGCCCGGGCCACTCCCCGTCGAGGACGCCAGCCTCGATATGGTGTTCAGCAAGGACTCGATCATTCATATCGCCGACAAGCATGCCCTTGCTGAGGACATCTTCCGGTGCCTGAAACCCGGAGGTTTGTTTGCTGCGAGCGATTGGCTGGCCGGCTACTCGGGTGCGCCTTCGCCCGACATGCAGGCCTACGTCTCCGCCGAAGGTCTGGACTTCGGCCTCGCCTCCGCGGCCGTCTACCAGGCGGCGTTGGAAGCGGCGGGTTTCGACGACATCGAGGTGACCGACCGCAACGCCTGGTACAGGCAAGAGGCGCGCCGTGAGCTGGAGAACCTCACCGGTGCCTTGCACGCGAATCTCGAATCCACCGTCGGCAAGCAGTTCTTGGATCGACAGGTCGATGTGTGGAAAAAGATGATCGTCGTCCTCGATCGGGGCGAACTCAGACCGACGCACCTCAGAGCGCGAAAGCCCTAGAGCAGATCCAGGTTTGATGGAATCGCCACGGGCGGTCCATCAACCCGGTGAATCTGCTCTAAACCTATTATGTAGAGCGGAACATCCTGGAGCCAGTTCTCCTCGGCATAGACGTGGCCAGTGTCAATCGCCAGGCCATGCCCATGAGCGCCGTCATTCCTGCAGCCATCCGGACGGCGACCCCGCCCTCGTCGCCGCGCAGAAATCTGGGCGCAGCGGGGACCGAGCGGAACTCAGCGCCGGAAAGCATGGCGGACCGCGGCGATGACCCGGTCCTGCTGAGCGGCGGTCAGGCCGCAGGAGCAGGGCAGCGAGAGCACCTCACGGTGCAGGCGCGCCGCGACCTCGCCGCCGAGGCAGGCGGCGGTCGCGTGCGCCGGGCTCAGATGGAGCGGCTGCCAAAACGGCCGCGAGGCGATCCCGGCCCGCGCCAGATGGTCGGCCAGAGCCCGGCGGTCGAGCGGCGCCGCGGCCGGGTCGAGCCGGATGCTGGCCAGCCAGAAGACCGAGCGCGCCCAGTCCGCCTCCGGCATGAACTCGAGCCCCGGAAGCCCGGAAAGGCCGTCGCGGTAGGCGGCGGCGATCCGCCGCTTGGCGGTGACGAAGTCCGCCAGGCGCTCAAGCTGGGTGAGGCCAAGGGCCGCCTGCAGCGCGGTCAGGCGGTAGTTGAAGCCGACTGCGCCGTGGATCCCTTCGCCCGGATCGTCCCTGGCCGTGGTCGCCAGGTAGCGCGCCCGCTGGGCGAGCTCGGCGTCGTCAGTCACCAGCATGCCGCCGCCGCCGGTGGTCATGATCTTGTTGCCGTTGAAGCTGAAGCAGGCGGCGCGGCCGTCCCCGCCGACCGGGCGGCCCTTGTAGCAAGCACCCAGGCTCTCGGTCGCGTCCTCGATCACCGGCAGACCGTAGCGTGCGGCCAGCGTCGAGAGCGGGTCCATGTCGATCGGGTGGCCCAGAACGTGGACCGGCAGCAGCGCGCCGATCCGGCGCCCGCTCAACCGGTTGCGCAGGCCGCCGGGCGCCGGCTCGCACTGGTTCTCGAGGAACCCGGCCACCAGGCCGACGTCCATCTGCCAGGTCGCCGGGTCGCTGTCGACGAAGAGCGGCCAGGCGCCGGCGTAGCGCACCGCGTTGGCCGGCGCGATGAAGGTGAAGCTCGGCAGGATCACCTCGTCGTCCGGCCTGACGCCGGCGGCGAGCAGGGCCAGGTGCAGGGCCGCCGTGCCGGTGACCGTGGCCAGCGCGTGGCGCGCCCCCAGGCATTCCGCGAAAGCGGCCTCGAACCGCCCGACCTCGGGACCGGCGGTCGACACCCAGCCGCTCTCCAGGCAGGCCGCGACCCGGGCCCGGTCGGCCTCGGCGAGCGCCGGCACGCAGAGCGGGATCTCCTCGGCGGGGGCGGTCTCCGGCCGCGCGGCGGCGGGCGCGGTCACGCCGGCTGCTCCAGGGGCGCGGCGAAGCAGTGCCGCTCGTACCAGTTCCAGGTCCGCGCCAGCCCCTGGCGCAGGTCGACTCGCGGCTGGTAGCCGGTGGCGGCCAGGGTCTTCGTCATGTCGGGGCAGCGCCGCGCCGGCGAGCCGGGCGTCGTCGCGCCGGCGACCACCTCGAGTTCGCGGCCCAGGGTCTCGAGGACCAGCCGGGCCAGGGCGCCCATGGCGATCATCTCGCCGCCGTTGCCCAGGTTGTAGACCCCGCCCAGGGTCCCGGGCGCCCGGGCCAGGCGCAGCAGCATCTCGACCGCGTCCTCGACGAAGCAGAAGGCGCGGCAGTGCGCCGCCGAAAAGACCTCGAGCCGGCCGCCCTCGGGCGCCTCGGCGGCGCGCTGCATCAGCTCGGGGATCACGTGCGCCAGCCCCATGCGCGGACCGTAGATGTTGTAGGGGCGGGCGATGGTGACCGGCAGCCCGGCGTGGAGGCAGAGCGCCTCGCCGTAGAGCTTGGACAGGAGGTAGCTGCTGCGCGGCCGGGCCAGGTCGGGCAGCGCGACCGGCGCCGCCTCGGGTGTCGGGACGGCCAGGTCCAAGTGCTCCAGCGAGCCGGCGTGGACCTCGCTGGTCGAGAGGAAGACCAGACGCTCGAGAGCTGCCTGGCCGGCGGCGAAGTCGAGCACCCGAAGCAGCATCTCGGCGTTGTCGCGCAGCACGGCGAAGGGCCGGCGCTCCACGTTGGCGACACCGACGATCGCGGCCAGATGGAAGATCTGGTCGTAACGGCGGTCCAGTCCGGCGAAGGCCTCCGGCCGGATCAGGTCCCGCTCCACGCAGACGAGGCGGCGATCGTCGCCGAGGGCGGCGAGCTCGCCGTCGCGCCGGCCGCGCGAGAAGTCGTCGACCAGGTCGACCTGGGCACCATCGGCCAGGAGGCGCCGCGCCAGATGCAGGCCGATGAAGCCGGCGCCGCCGGTGATCAGGACGCGCAAGGCGAGGTCCCTCCCCTGCCAATGGCGGCGACCGGGCAGCCGAGCCTGGCGAGGCCATCTCTCTGCTCCCGGTCGAGAACACTGTCGGCGTCGAGGATCTTCGGCCGGGCTGCGCCGAGCCAGTGCGGAAAATCCAGCGCCCGGTAAGCGTCGTGGCCGACCGCGACGACCACGGCGTCGCAGCCCGCCGGGTCCGGCAGGGCCTCGGGAATGGCGATATCGAGCTCGGGCCAATGGCGCACCAGGGGATCGTGCACCGCCACACTCGCGCCGCGGCGCCTGGCCTCCATAACGAAGGCCGCCGCCGGCGCGTTGCGGGTATCGGCAACCTCGGGCCGGTAGCTGACGCCGAGCAGGAGCAGCCGCCTCTCCGCCAAACTCCCGCCCAGGAGCGCCTCGACCGCGTCGAGGCTCGCCAGGGGCATGGCCCGGTTGACCGCGACGGCCTGCCGGCAGAAGGGGAAGTCCAGGTCCTCGCGCCGGAAGATCTCACGCGCGGCGGCCAGCGCCAGCAGGGGATCCTTCGGCAGGCAGTAGCCGCCGACGCCGAAGCCCGGCTGCCGCAGGTTGGCGTGGGTCGGCCGCTGCCGGACCGCGTCGATCACCTCGAAGAGGTCGAGCCCGACCGCCTCCGCGAAGCGGCCCCACTCGTCCATGAAGGCGATGTTGACCGCGCGGTAGCTGTTCTCCAGCACCTTCGCGGTCTCGGACGCCGTGGTGGAGGACAGGCGCTTGAGCGGATAGTCCGCGACGTTGACGACCTGGCCCAGGAAGGCGGCGCAGGCCTCGGCCGCCGCCTCGGTGTGCCCGGCGTAGACCCGCCAGTAGTTGACGATCGAGTCGAGGTAGCCGGCGCCGGGCATGACCCTTTCATAGGCGTGGGCCAAGAGGAACCCGTCCGCGGGCAGGCCCCGCGCGGCCAGGCCCTCGGCCAGCGCCGGCGCCACCACCCGGCTGCAGGTACCGGGCGGCACGGTGGTCTCGACGATCACCAGGGTGCCGGACGCGATGGTCCGGCCGAGCGTGGCGATCGCCTCGCGGAACCGCGCCAGCTCGAGCCGGGCCGCCGGACCGCCCGCCGCCTCCGTGTCAATCGCGAGATCCAGATCGATGTCGACCAGGACCACCGCGGCGCTCGCGTAGGCCGCCGGATCGCTGGTCGCGACGAGATTGCCGTCGTTACGGGACTGCCGGGCCGCCGCCTCGAGGGCGCGGTCCTCGGTGGCGAAGGGAAAGCGGCCCTGGTTGAGGCTCTCGATCGCCGCCCGGCCGCGGGGCGTCTCCAGGTCGACGCCGACGACGTCGAACCGCGGCCGGCCCTCGGCGTCGCGCGCCCGCGCCACCGCCAGGGCCACGGCGGCGCCGACGAAGCCCAGGCCCTGAACGCAGACGACCGGCCTCTGCCCGGCGCGGCCGGGCCGCAGACGGTTGGCGGGGTCGGGGACGGCCGGCATTTCTCCGCCGGGTCCCGCCGTCGGCGGCCGGCGGCGCGTTCTGATCATGCCCGGTGCCACCTAGTCATCGACCTTGCCGCTCTCGACGTCCTGCTGGACCCGCTCGTAGTCCTCGAGCTGGCCGATATCGAGCCAGTACTCGTGGATCGGGAAGCAGACGACGCGGCGGCCGCGCTCGATCAGACGGTCGATCAGGTCGGTCATGTCGAAGCGCCGCCCGCCTGGGATCTCGCGGCAAACCGACGGCTCGATCAGGTAGATGCCCGCGTTGAAGAAGAAGCTGAGCTCGGGCTTCTCGCGCAGCGCGGTCACCGCCGGCCCGTCGCACTCGACCACGCCGTAGGGCACCTTCATCGCGTAGCGGCGCACACAGAGCGTCATGTCGGCGCCGTGCTCCAGGTGATATTCGAGCAGGGCCCGGTAGTTGACCCGGGTCAGGATGTCGCCGTTGATCACCAGCAGCGGCTGGTCGCCATCGGTCTGGAGCTGGCGCAGGGCGCCCGCCGTGCCGAGCGGCTCGGCCTCGTGGTGGTAGTGCACCGCGGCGCCGAAGGAGCTGCCGTCGCCGAAATGCTGGCGGATCTTGTCGGCCTGGAAGTGGGTCGTGATGTTGATGCTGCGGATCCCGGCCTGGCCCAGCTGCTCGATGGTGCGTTCCAGCAGCGGGCGGTTGCCTACCGGCAGCATGGGCTTCGGCGTCGCCGCCGTCAGCGGGCGCAGGCGCGTTCCCAGGCCGCCCGCCATGATCACCGCGCGCAGCGGCAGGTCCTGCTGCCGGACGAAGCGGCTGAGCAGCGCCAGGCCCGTGACCCGGCCGTCGGGCTCGACCAGGGGAACGTGACGGATCAGGTACTTGCTCATGATGCGCAGCAGCGTGACGGCGACCGTCCCGCGGGGCGCCGTGATCGGCTGCTGGTGGCGCCGCGCCAGGTCGGGGTGCAGCAGGCGCTCGGCCGGCTGGTCCAGATCCAGGCCGGCCAGAAGAGCCCGGCGGATGTCGCCGTCGGTTACCGTGTTCAGAAGCTGGCCCCGGCGGTCGACGACCAGGGCGAGGCCCTCGCCGCCGGTGTCGATCTGCCGCACCACGTCCCGGATCGGCCAATCGGACCTGACCGTGAAGGGGGCGATGTCGTCGACGCAGACCTCGAAGCGAAAATCAGGCAGCCCGCTGCCGCTCTCTGCCGGCGCTTGCGCGGCGGCGCCGGTTTCGGGGCTCTCGAGGACCTCGGGGACCTCGGCGTCGTCCGGCCGGATCGGGAACTCGGAGCCGTCCTGGCGAAGCGAACGAGGCATCGCAATCCTTCGAAACGGCCGGCCCTCGACCCGAACCGGCGCGGCAAGACCCGTCGCGCCACAGAGGACGCGTTGGAGGGAATCCTTAAGGCGGTCTACACATTTTTGCTTAATTGATACTTAATAGTCTTTTTGTCTCACCATTACTTAGTCAACGCCATGCATCGGGTCTTGGTGACTTCAACGCGGGACGGGCCTGCACGTCCGGCTACTTCAATTTCCGATAGCGCAATCAGGGATCCCGATGCTTATCTCATTGCTAAATAGAGATTCTGATACAAACAGCGGTCGTGCGCTTCCGGGCACCGCCCGCGATCACCTGTCTAATTCGTTATGATCAGAAGACTACGTATGCGTATTTTTTGTTTAGTCTTAATTAACCATAGTTTAATCATGTCGGGCTTAGGCTAATTGCAGGAAGAAATCCACAGAGGCGACGAACGCCATGCCCCTGAAACTGACCGTCGGCAAAGGTGAGAAGCTGATCGTCAACGGTGCGGTGATCCGCAACGACGGCGAGGGAACCAGCCTGCTGTTCGAGAACCAGGCCCACATCCTGCGCCAGAAGGACATTCTGACCCAGGAAAGCGCCACGACACCGGCGGCGCGCGTGTACCTGGCCCTGCAGTGCGCCTACCTCTTTCCAGAGAAGGCGACCGCCCACATCGGCGACTTCCGCCGCCTCCTCAAGGACTACCTGGAAGCGGCGCCCAGCGGCCAGACGATCGGCGCCGAGATCCTGGCGCTGGTCGAGGACCACCAGCTCTACAGCGCCCTGAAGCAATGCAGCCGCCTCTTGGACCACGAGTCCGAGGTCCTGTCACATGTCCAATGACACTGCACTGCACAGCTATAACCGTTTTCACAAGGCCGGCGGCGCGCCGCGGGAGACCGAGGGGCGCGCCCTGCTGGAAGCCGCGCGGCGCCTGTCCGAGGCCCAGCAGAACCCGGACGACCGCAAGGGCCTGCGCGAGGCGGCCCGCCTCAACTGGCGCCTCTGGACCATCTTTCAGGCCGAGTTGAGCGCGCCGGAGTGCCCGGTCCCCCAGGAGATCCGGGTCAACATGCTGAACCTCTGCAACTTCGTCGACAGGCGCACGGTCGCCGTCCTGGCCGAGGCCAAGCCGCACCTGCTCGACGTGCTGATCAACGTGAATCGGCAGATCGCCGCCGGCCTGCTGACCACGCCGGAAGGCGAGCAGGGCGCCCAGGACGAGCCGGCGAGCGCCGAGGGCGCCGGCGAAAAGTCCGGCACCAGCGATCCGACCGGCTCGTCGGGCGGCGGGATCACGATCTGAGCGAAACGGGGAGAAGTCCATGGCGAGAGACGCGGCGAAGACCTGGCAGGTGAGCTTCCTCGACGAGACGGTCGTCGTGCTGGACGGACCGCCGAGCGCGATCGTCGACTATCTCGCGGCGGAGTACGCCCCCTTGGCGGTGGCCCCGTCGCGCGACGGCCACGCCGACATCCGGATCGCCCTGACCGAGGATCGCGCCGACCCGGAGTCGAGCGACCGCCACGGAGCCTCGGTGGCCAGCGACCGACGCGGCGTCTTCCTCCACGACGGCCAGGACCGCTGCCTGCGCCTGGACTTCGCCTCGCTCTCAGGCGAGTGCTGGCGCGCCACCTGCGACCCCGACTTCGACCCTCCGGCGTTTGATCGCCTGCTGCTGCAGCTCATTCAGCTCCGCCTGCTTTGCCGGGGCAAGGCTCTCTTGCCCGCCGCCGCCGCCGAGCGCCGGGGCGCCACGATTTTGGTCCCGGGCTCGCGCCGGTCGGGCAAGACCAACCTGCTGTTGGGCCTGCTGGCCGAGGGCGCGCGCTTCATCGGCGACGACTGGGCCGCGCTCGACCGCGGCGGCTTGGTCCAGGGCCTCGGCAAGCGTCTCCACCTCTCCTACCGGACCATCGAGGCTTTCCCCGACCTGGCCCAGGACCTGCCGGAACCGGCGGCGTCCCTGGTCGGTGGCCTCGCGCACCTGCGCGGCGGCGAGGCGGGCCTCGACCCGGCGACCTTGCGGGACCTGGAGACGCGCGTTCACCTCGAAGCGAGGCCCGAGACCCTGCTCGGCCAGCAGCCGGTCCGCAGCGGCCGTCCGGTCGATCAGCTGCTGCTGCTCGAGCGCCGCGCCTGGAACAAGAGCGCCACCGAGACCCGGGAGGCGGACAGGGCCGCCATGGCCGAGAGCCTGACCGCCCTGGCGGAGCAGCAGATCGAGGAGCTGCTTGCCGCCTATCGCGCCCACCGGGCGGAGACCGGCCGGCGCGCCGAAGTCATCGACTCCTGGCGCCGGGCCTGCACGGCAATCCTGGGCGACGCGCTGCACCGCTGTGCGACCTGGCGGGTGCTGATGCCCGAATCCTATGTGGCGGAAACGCCGCCCCGGGCGATCCGCGACCTGCTCGACGGCACCCCGGACCCGGACCGCCAGGGCGGCGTCGGGCGTGCCGTCTCGGCGGGGCCCCGCTCCGTCGCCTGACCGGCGGCAGGAACTGCCGGACCCGGCAGCTTGTACCGACCTGGCGCGGCCGGCCTGCCCCGCAGTCCGGCGTCGCCGCCGGGACGGCCAGAAATTCTCCCATGAAAATCAGAGGCTAAGCCCTCGTCGGCGGACTGGCCCGCGACTTGCTTCCGGATACCCGGAACACTGCGGAGAACGACACCAGTCCGGCGATGGATGTATTCGGGATCATAGGACAAGGCGGAACGGGCCGGCCCGGCGAGGGCCAGGCCGCCCCCCTCGGCCAGGGCGTCGGGGGCGTTCAGGGCGTCCAAGACGTCCAGGGCGTCCGGGGCGCCTTCGCAGCATTGCTCGCCGGGGCCGTCGACAGGCCTGCGCTCAACGCCGTTGGCGTCACGCCGGGCGAGGCCGAGGCGGCCGTCCTGCCGGCAGTGGATGCCGCGCCGCCCCCCGCCGCACCGCCGCCCCTGCCGCCAGGGATCGGGTCGCTCCAGACCGAAGGCCTGACACCGACCGGTCCGCGCAACCCCGGCGTCATGGTCGAGAGCAGGCCGGAAGCGCCGCCGGCGTCCGAGACGCTCGACATCTTCAAGCCCCTGGCGACCGACGCGGCCGGGCCGGCGCCTGGCGTTTCGGCGCCTGGGATCGCTGGCGAGGGCGCGCAGGCGCTGCCGGCGGATGGCGTCGAAACCGCCCGCCCGGCCGGCCCGGCGCCGTCGGGCGAGGCTGCGCAGGGCCTCGAGGCGACGATCAAGGCGGCGCAGAACGCCGGCGAGACGGCGAGGGCCGCCGCGTCCGCGAGCGGTGCCGCAGCACCGGCAGACCCGTCCGGAAACCAGTCCTTCGCCGAGGATTCCCGCGAGCGATCCGCCCGGAGCGGACCCGGACCGCAGCCGTCATTAGCGGCTGACGAGCAGGTTCGCCCAAGCGTAACGGTGGCGGAGAGCCGGGCCGGCAACCCGGCCCAGACGCCGGAGACCGCCAAGGCGGCGACCGGCGCGACGGCGCCGCCGCCAACCACCACTCCGATCAGCGCTCCGGCAGCGGAGCCCGCTCCGGCGCCGCTCGGCACCCCGGGGCTCCAGGGCGCCTTGCCGACGGGCGACGCGGCTAGCACCGGCGCGGCGCCGGAGAGCACGCCCGGCCGCACCGCGGGCGCGAGCCCGCAGAGCGAAATCCTGGCGGTCCGTATCCAAAAGGCGGTGCAGGCCGGCCAGGACCGGATCTCCCTGCGCCTGCACCCGGCGGAACTGGGACGGATCGACGTCCAGCTTGAGTTCGCCGAGGACGGCCGCCTGCGCGCGGCGATCCTGGCCGAGCGTGGCGAGGCTCTCGATCTTCTGCAGCGGGATGCGCGCGTGCTCGAAAGAGCGCTCCAAGAGGCCGGCCTCAAGACCGACGCGGGCAGCTTCACCTTCGATCTGCGCGACCAGTCGGCTCATGACAAACACCAGTCCCGCGACGTCGACGGGGCGTCCCGCAACGGCGCCGAGGGAACGGCAGACCTGGATGACGACCCTGGCGCCAAGCCCGGGACGGGCAGCCATCGCGGCCTGATCGACTTGACGGTCTGACGCGGGCCTCCGGAAGAAAGGAGCTGAGTTCATGGAAATCAACGGCGTTCCCCTTCTCGAGCTGCAGCCGCCGGGAAGCAGCACCACCAATCTGACGGAGACCTTCGACAACTTCCTGACGCTGCTGACCACGCAGCTGCAGAACCAGGACCCGCTCGAACCGCTCGACACCAATCAGTTCACGGACCAGCTGGTGCAGTTCGCCAACGTGGAGCAGGCGATCAACACGAACACCAAGCTCGACCAGTTGATCGCCGCCCAGGGCGGCAACCAGCTGACCGGCGCCCTCGACTACATCGGCAAGACGGTCACGGTCGAGGGCACCGGCCTCGACCTCGTCGACGGCGGCGCGACCCTCGCCTACGACCTATCCGGGGCGGCCAGCGCGGTCACGGTCCTTGTCCTGGACTCGCTGGGCCAACCGGTGGCGAGCCTCAAGGGTCCTTCGGGCACCGGGCCCCAGGAGATCGTCTGGGACGGCAAGGATGACCAGGGCAACCAGCTGCCCGACGGCAGCTACAGCTTCAGCGTGCAGGCCCTCGACGGCCAGGGCGACCCCGTGGCGCTGACACAGGGTTCGGTCGGCAAGGTGAGCGGCATCGAGCTGGTCAACGGCGAGGTCATCCTCTCGGTCGGCAGCCTCCAGGTCTCGCTGAGCCAGATCCTGTCGGTCCGCGCGCCGGCGGGCGGCGGCGCCTAGTCTGCCGCCCCCCCCGTGCGGGCCAAGATTTTTCCGGGGCAGGAAGCCCTAACCGATGGATCGCGGTCCATCGCCTAGTCGCTAAGGGAGAAAAGAGATGAGTATCGGTGGTGCACTCTTTGCCAGCGTGGCCGGATTGTCGGCGCAGAGCCAGGCAATCGGCATGATTTCCGACAACATCGCCAACGTGAACACGGTCGGCTACAAGGGCCTCAATGCCAGCTTCTCGACGCTGGTGACGACGCCCGCGACGGCCAACAGCCACTCGCCGGGCGGCGTGCGCTCTCAGCCGATCCAGTCCATCGATTCCCAGGGCATTCTCCAGACCACGACATCCTCGACGGATATCGCGATCTCGGGCAACGGGCTCTTCGTGGTGAACGAGGCCGCGGCGCCAGGGCCCGGGGACGAGTATCTCTACACCCGGGCCGGCTCCTTCCGCACCGACTCCAGTGGCAACCTGGTGAACGACGCGGGCTATTTCCTGCAGGGCTGGCCACTCTCCTCCTCCGGCGCCCTGCCCGCCAACCCCACGGTGCTGTCCAGCGTGCAGACCGTAAACGTCGCCAACCTGGCGGGCATCGCGACGGCCACCGGGAACATCGACCTCGGCATCAATCTGCCGGCGACCGCCGTCAACGGCGAAACCCACAGCGCCACCGTGCAGATCCTCGACTCTCTGGGCACCGCCCACGACCTGCAGATCGACTTCGTCTACGACTCCGCCACGCCGGAATGGGACATCACGGTCCAGAACCCCACCCTGTCCTCGACCGGCGCCGCCAGCGGCACCGTGGCCGCCGCGGCCCGATCGATCAGCTTCGACGGCAACGGCACGCCCGCCGTGATCACCTTCCCGGCGATCGACATCACCTGGACCGCGACCACGGCCAACCCTAGCTCGATCGCGGCCAATCTCGGCACGGTCGGGCTAACCGACGGCGTCACCCAGTTCTCGGGCCCCTTCGTCGTCTCCTTCCTGGATCAGGACGGCCTGCCGTTCGGCTCATTCACAGACGTCATCATCGACGAGGACGGCATCGTTTCGGCGCTGTTCGACAACGGCCGCACCCTGGCCATCTACCAGCTGCCGCTGGCCCGCTTCGGCAATCCGAACGGACTCTCGGCCCGAGACGGCAACGCCTTCATCGAGACCCTCTCCTCGGGCAACGTGCTGCTGCAGCAGGCCAACACCGGCGGCGCCGGCGTCGTGGCCTCGGCGGCCCTGGAGAACTCCAACGTCGATCTCGCCGAAGAATTTACCAACCTGATCGTCGCCCAGCGCGCCTTCTCGGCCAATACGCGGGTGATCACCACGGCCGACGAATTACTGGAAGAAATCACGTCAGTAATTCGATAAGACAAATCAATTACTTTTCAGGTACCCACGCTGAAAAAGACTATTCTGTCGATTTCGGCGTGGGTATTTTGAATAAATGCGGTTAACGGAATTATTACTACTTTTAAACCTTGTTTAACTCCCCGATTTAGCGATTTGTAAAGACGGCACCAGTACTGTAGCCGAACAACTAAAGCCCAGGTTGGAGGCTAGTTTATGGCGTCGGAGAGCCCAGGTAGGCCCAACACAGTCATCGGACCGGCAGGTAAGCCGTTGTCCATCGATGATCTGCCGCCTCCGAACACGGAGCGGTGGGTCATTCGGCGCAAGGCCGAAGTGGTCGCCGCTGTGCGCGCGGGTCTGATCACCTTGGAGGAGGCCTGCGAGCGCTACCGCCTTTCGGTCGAGGAGTTCCTGTCCTGGCAACGCCTCATCGACCGTCACGGCATGCGCGGACTCCGCACGACCCGGTTGCAGCAGTACCGGCGCACCTCCCCCAACGGCGAGACCGTCCTCGGCGAGGCCCCGCCCAACAGCGGCTCCTGAGCCCGCCGCCCCACCGCGCCGCCGGTGCGACGCCCCTGACGAGCACCCCCGTGCCAGCCCCTGGCGCGGGGGTTTGCGATTCCAGGGCGCTTCAACACAAATTAGAATAGAACTGCTAGGCAATTATTTCCCCGCCTTAACCGCGCTTTTACTGAAGACGAATAGACTAATTTAATGATCAGAGGCGGTTGGCGCCCTTCGGGCGGCGCGCCACTCTGAAACTCGTCAAGAGCTGGGCCGCGGCGTTGAACGCACTGATCGAAACCTTGAAGAACCTGGGGCCGACGCGCCTCGCGGCCATGGCGGTGGTCGCCGCAGGCACGCTGGCATTCTTCATCTTCCTGACGTCGCGCCTGTCCAGTCCCGACATGTCCCTGCTCTACGCCGATCTGAGCAGCCAGGATTCGGCCCAGATCATCGCGCGCCTGGAGCAGCTCAACCAGTCCTATCGCCTGAGCAACGACGGCACCCAGATCTTCGTGCCGACCGACAAGGTCGGCAGCATCCGTTTCGCCATGGCCGAGGAGGGCCTGCCGAGCGGCGGCTCGATGGGCTACGAGATCTTCGACCGGTCCGAGGGCCTGGGCACCACCAACTTTGTTCAGAACATCAACCACCTGCGCGCGCTGGAAGGCGAGCTGGCCCGCACCATTCGCTCGATCAACCAGGTCCGGTCGGCCCGGGTCCACCTGGTCCTGCCACGCCGCGAGCTGTTCAGCCGTGACCGCCAGGACCCGAGCGCTTCGATCGTCCTGACCATGCGCGGCGGACGCCGGCTGGAACGCGACCAGGTGCAGGCGATCCAGAACCTGGTCGCCTCGGCGGTTCCGGGGCTCGAGCCCAGCATGGTCTCCATCGTCGACAACAAGGGGACCCTGCTCGCCCGCGGCGTCCCGGAAGGCAGCCTCGAGGGCGCCGCCAGCACCGCGGAAGAGATGCGCATCCGCTACGAGACCCGCATGGCGCGGACGATCGAGGACCTGCTCGAGCGGACCGTCGGTCCGGGCAACGTCCGAGCCGAGGTCTCGGCCGAAATGGACTTCGACCGGATCACCGAGAACGCCGAGATCTACGATCCCGACGGCCAGGTTGTCCGCTCGACCCAAACCGTCGAGGAGAGTTCCGCCGCCGAAGACAGCGAGGGCCGTCCGCCGGTCACGGTCGGCAACAACTTGCCCGATGCCGGCCTCCCCGCGGACGACGCCGGCGCGACCAACAAGAGCAACTCGGCGCGGGTCGAGGAGACGGTCAACTACGAGATCAGCCGTACCGTGAAGAACCGGGTGCGCGAAGCCGGCCTGGTCCGCAAGCTCTCGGTCGCGGTGCTGGTCAACGGCGTGGTCTCCACGACCGCCGACGGCGAGACCACCTACCAGCCGCGCAGCGAGGCGGAGCTCGAGCAGATCGCGGCGCTGGTCAGCTCGGCCGCCGGGATCGACGAGGCCCGCGGCGACTCACTCGAGGTGGCGAACCTGCGCTTCGCCCAACTGGACGAGACCCTGGGCAGCGACGGCGAGACCGGCCTGTTCGGATTCGGTACGGTCGAGCTGGCGCGGATCGCCGAGGTCCTCGTGCTCGGCGTCGTCGGGGTCCTGATCCTCCTGCTGATCGTCCGGCCCGTCATCACCCGCCTGCTCGACGGCACGATCGGCGGCGGCGCGCCGGCACCGGGCCAGATCACCGACCGACTCAGCGGCCAGGCGGCCCTGACCGGACCCGAGGCGGCAGCCCTGCCGCCGGGCGGCGCGGCCGCCGCGGCGCTGGGCGGCGCCGGCCAAGGCCTTGCCCAGCTCGCCGGCGGCGGCGAGGACGGCGAAGGCGAGAGCATGATCGACATGGTCAAGGTCGAGGGCCGCGTGCGCATGTCCTCGATCAAGAAGATCGGCGAGATCGTCGAGAAGCATCCGGAGGAGTGCGTCGCCATCGTCCGGTCCTGGCTCCACACAGAGCATTGAGGAGCACGGGATGCGGGTGAGAGAGGACTTCAATTCCCTGTCCGGGCCGGAGAAAGCCGCGCTCCTAGTGATGTCGGTCGGCGAGGAGAACGCCGCCCGGCTCTTCACCATGATGGACGACGAGGAGATCAAGGAACTCTCCCAGCAGATGGCCAACTTGGGCAACGTCAGCTCCCAGCTGATCGAGCGGCTCTTCATCGAGTTCACCGAGCGGATCTCCAGCACGGGCTCGGTGGTCGGCAACTACGAGAGCACCGAGCGCCTTCTCCTCAAGGTCATGGAGAAGGACAAGGTAAACGCCATCATGGAGGAGATCCGCGGCCCGGCCGGCCGCACCATGTGGGACAAGCTGGGCAACGTCAACGAGACGGTCCTGGCGAACTACCTCAAGAACGAATACCCCCAGACGGTCTCCGTGGTCCTCTCCAAGATCAAGCCGGAGCACGCCGCGCGCGTCCTCGGCAACCTGCCGGAGCCCTTCGCTCTCGAAGTCATCATGCGGATGCTGCGCATGGACGCGGTGCAGAGAGAGGTGCTCGACGACGTCGAGCGCACCCTGCGCACGGAGTTCATGTCGAACCTGGCGCGGACCAGCAGGCGCGACGCCCACGAGATGATGGCGGACATCTTCAACAACCTCGACCGGGCGACCGAGAGCAAGTTCCTGAACTCGCTGGAGGAGCGCAACAAAGAGTCGGCGGAGAAGATCAAGGCGCTGATGTTCACCTTCGAGGATCTCAGCCAGCTCGACCCCTCCGGCGTCCAGACCCTGATGCGCGCCGCCGAGAACGACAAGCTCGCGATCGCGCTCAAGGGCGCCTCGGAAACGCTGCGCGATCTCTTCTTCTCGAACATGTCGGAACGCGCGGCGAAGATCATGCAGGAGGACATGCAGGCCATGGGGCCGGTGCGTCTGCGCGACGTCGACGAGGCCCAAATGCACCTGGTTCAGGTCGCCAAGGACCTCGCCGCGCGCAACGAGATCATCCTGTCGGACGGCAGCGAAGAAGACGAGCTGGTGTTCTGAACCGATGTCGGAGTGTGAGATGGCGCGACCGGAAAAGTTCCTGTTCCAGACCAGCTTCGACGAGCGCGCGCTGGCCCGCGAGGCCGAGCGCGCGGCGGAAGCCGAGGCGGCGCCGAGCTTCGGCGTCGAGGAACTGGCCGAGGCGGAACGCAAGGGCTACGCCGCGGGCGAAGCGGCCGGCCGGGCCGAGGCGCTGGCCGGCGCCGAACAGAGCGCCGCCGCGGCGCTCTCCGCGATCGAGCAGCAGCTTTCCCGGCTCGGCGAGGACGCCGCGCAGAGCGCCCGGCAGCGCGAGGAACGGGCGATCCGGGTCGCCGTGTCGGTGGTCAGGAAGCTGTTTCCCAGCATGGCGGCGCAGGGCGGCCTCGCGGAGATCGAGGGCCTGGTCGAGCACTGCTTGGCCAGCCTGGAGGACGAGCCCCGCGTGGTGGTCCGGGTCCCGGACGCCCAGCTCGACGCGCTCAAGGCGCGGCTCGACGGCATTGCCGCCGGCTGCGGCTTCGAGGGCCGCATCGTGCTGCTCAGTGAAGCCGGTCTCGGGCCGGCCGACGCCCGGGTCGAGTGGGCCGACGGCGGCGCCGAACACGATAGCCAGGAGCTCTGGGCCGAGATCGATGAGGTGCTCGACCGGGCGCTCCACACCGGGCACGGCGGCGAACCAGCCGCAGCCGCCGATGCCCCCGACCGGGAGACCGGCGCGGGCGGTGACGCCGGCCCGGACCTCGAGGCCGGCAGCAGGCCGGCCGCAGACCCTGAAACACCGGAGCCGGGGATCGCAGAACCTCTAACAACCGGCTGATCCGGACGCAGCCAAACGGGAGCCCGAAGATGAGCGAAGACGAGAATCTGGAACTGTCGGAACTGGACGGCGAGAGCTCGGGCGAACTACCCGAGGAGTTCGTAGATCCGGCGGACTTCCAGCAGCAGCCGCCCAACAACGCCAAGGAGCTGGAAGCCGTCTACGACATTCCGGTCCAGGTCTCTGCCGTGCTCGGACGAGCCACGATGCAGGTTAGCCAGCTGCTCAAGCTCGGCCGCGGCGCCGTGGTCGAGCTGGACCGCAAGGTCGGCGAGGCGATCGACATCTACGTCAACAACCGGCTGGTCGCCCGCGGCGAGGTGGTCGTGGTGGAAGACCGCCTCGGCGTCACCATGACGGAGATCATCAAGGTCGACCGCAGCTGATCGGCCGCGGGACAGCCAGTCGGAAGGACTCGGCGCAGGAAGCATGGCCAACGTAGGCAGCACCAGAGCCCGCAACGCCGTCCGCCGGCGCCCCGCTCCGCGCGGGCGCACGGTATCGGTGCGCCCGGCGGTCGACTTCGCGACGCTGCTGGGGGCGCTCGGCAGCTTCGCCCTGATCGGCCTGGCGATCTATCTCGGCGGCGCGATCGGCAACTTCCTCAATCTGCCGGGGCTGCTGATCGTGATCGGCGGGACCTTCATGGTCACCACCATCTCCTTCACCTTCGAAGAGGTGATGAGGGCCCAGCTGGTCATGCTGCGCGCGCTTGTCTATCACGCCGAGCGGCCCGAGCGGGCTGCCCTGCTGGTCATCGAAATGGCCGAGAACGCCCGGGGCAAGGGGCTGATGTCGCTGCAGAGCCGCCTGGCCGGCATGCCCCCCGGTCTGTTCCTGAAACGGGCGCTCTCCCTGGTGATCGACGGCCTGCCGGCCGAGGAGATCGAGCGGATCCTCGCCATCGAGGCGGAACAGACCGCGGAGCGACACTGGCGCGCGGCCGGCGTGCTGCGCCGCGCCGGCGAGGTGGCGCCGGCCATGGGCCTGATCGGCACCCTGGTCGGGCTGGTGCAGATGCTGGGCAGCCTGGAAGACCCCTCGACAATCGGTCCGGCCATGGCGGTCGCGCTCCTGACCACCTTCTACGGCGCGGTGCTGGCCAACATGGTCTTCAATCCGCTGGCCAACAAGCTGGAGCGCAACTCCCAGGTCGAGGCCGAGGCCAACCGGATCTACGCCCTGGGCGCGGCCTCGATCAGCCGGCAGGAGAACCCGCGCCGGCTGGAGATCGCCCTGAACACCCTGCTGCCGCCCGCCGCGCGGCTGAAGTACTTCGATTGAACCCGAGCTGAGTTGGAGACGTTCGATGCGGCTTCTCATCGTTGGAACCCTGGAAGGGCACATCGCCGCCGCCGGCAAGATCGCGCTGGACCGCGGCGCCAAGGTCGCCCACGTCTCCGACGTGGGCGCCGCGCTCGCGGCGCTGCGTTCCGGCCAGGGCGCCGATCTGGTCTTCGCCGATGTCGTGCTCGATGTCGGGGAGCTGATCACCCGTCTGGAATCCGAGCGCATCTCCATCCCGGTCGTCGCCTGCGGCATCGGCAACGATACCGACCGCGCGGTCACCGCGATCCGCGCCGGCGCCAAGGAATACCTGCCGCTGCCGCCTGACCCCGAGCTGATCGCGGCGGTGCTGGCGGCGGTGGTCGAGGAGACCAACGCCTTCATCACCCGCGACCCCGCCATGGGCGGCATCCTGAAGCTCGCCGAGCAGATCGCGCCGGCCAGCGCGAGCGTGCTGATCACCGGGGAGTCGGGAACCGGCAAGGAGGTCATGGCGCGCTACATCCACAGCCGCTCCAAGCGCGCCAACAAGCCTTTCATCTCGGTCAACTGCGCGGCGATCCCCGACAATCTGCTCGAGTCGGAACTGTTCGGGCACGAGAAGGGCGCCTTCACCGGCGCCGTCGCCCGGCGGATCGGCAAGTTCGAGGAGGCTCATGGCGGCACGCTGCTGCTCGACGAGATCTCGGAGATGGATCCGCGGCTGCAGGCCAAGATGCTGCGCGCCATCCAGGAGATGGAAATCGACCGGGTCGGCGGCACCCAGCCGATCAAGGTCGACATCCGCCTGGTCGCCACCTCGAACCGTGACCTCGTTGAGGAAGTGCGCCAGGGCCGTTTCCGCGAGGACCTCTTCTTCCGGCTCAATGTGGTCAACATCGCGCTGCTGCCTCTGCGCAAGCGGCCGCGCGACCTGGAGGTCCTGGCCGAGCATTTCCTAGCCAAGTACGCCGAGGCCAACGGCGTCGCCAAGCCGTCCCTGGAGGTTGAAGCCCTTGTGGCGCTCCAGGCACACAGCTGGCGCGGCAACGTCCGCGAGCTCGAGAACACCATGCACCGGGCGGTCCTTCTGGCCGAGGACGGCCGGGTCACGGCCGGCGCCATCGTCCTGACCGGCGGCGCGCTGGCGGCCGAGGCCGGCGACCGGGCCGCCGCGGGCGAGCGCCCGAAGGCGGGCGGCGACGGCGCGGCCGACGGGGAGGCCGCGACCATGCGCGGGCTGGTCGGTCGGACCGTGGCCGACGTCGAGCGGGACCTGATCCTCGACACGCTGGAGCACTGCCTCGGCAACCGGACCCACGCCGCCAACATCCTCGGCATCTCGATCCGCACGCTGCGCAACAAGCTCAAGCTCTACAGCCAGGACGGCATACGCGTGCCCGCACCCGGCGAGAGCGAGCGGGCGCCGGCCTGAGGCGCCGGGCGAGAGCAGCGCGGGAGATAGCCCCCAGCCATGTCCGACACGGCATCGCAGGACGAACTCGGCGGCAGAACCGGCGACGGCTTCGGCCAGATCCTGAAGGCGCTGCGCCGGGGCGACGTCGCCCTCGCCCTCGGCGTTGTCTGCATCCTGGTCGTGCTCATTCTGCCGATGCCGAGCTGGCTGCTCGACATCTCCCTGGCGCTCTCGATCACCTTCTCTGTACTGATCCTGATGACCGTGCTGTTCATCAGCCGGCCGCTCGAGTTCAGCTCGTTTCCCACGGTTCTGCTGATCGCGACCATGCTGCGCCTGTCGCTCAATCTGGCCTCGACCCGGCTGATCCTGGCCGAGGGTCACCGCGGTCCAGACGCCGCCGGCAAGGTCATTCAGGCCTTCGGCAACTTCGTCATGAGCGGCAACTTCGTCATCGGGATGATCGTGTTCGGCATCCTGGTGATCGTGAACTTCATCGTCATCACCAAGGGCTCGGGCCGTATCGCCGAGGTCTCGGCGCGCTTCAGCCTCGACGCCATGCCGGGCAAGCAGATGGCGATCGACGCCGACCTCTCGGCGGGCCTGATCGACGAGAACGAAGCGCGACAGCGGCGCAGGGACCTGGAGGACGAGAGCAACTTCTACGGCGCGATGGACGGCGCCGCCAAGTTCGTGCGCGGCGACGCCATCGCCGGGCTGCTGATCACCTTCATCAACATCGTCGGTGGCATCATCATCGGCACGGCGCAGATGGGCCTGAGCCTCTCCGAGGCGGGCGAGAGCTACACCGTGCTGACCGTCGGCGACGGGCTGGTCACCCAGATCCCGGCGATCATCGTTTCGACCGCGGCCGGCCTGCTGGTCTCGCGCTCGGCCACGACGGGGTCGACCGACAAGGCCCTGTTCGGCCAGCTCGGCGCCTATCCCCGCGCGCTCGGCCTCTCCTCCTTTCTCATGGCGGCGCTGGCGCTCCTGCCGGGAATCCCGTTCCTCCCCTTCATCATGCTGGCCGCGCTCTCGGGCGGTTCCGCCTGGCTGCTGACCAGGCGCCAGGAGGAGGCGGAGCAGGCCCGGGTCGAGGCCGAGCGGTCGAGCGCGCCGCAGGCCCAGGCCGCCGAGGAGCCGATCGCCCACGCGCTGCAGATCGACCACGTTCGTCTCGAGCTCGGCTACGGCCTGCTCGGCCTGATCCACGACCAGGTCGGACAGAAGATCACCGACCAGATCAAGGCCCTGCGCCGGCAGCTCGCCCAGGACATGGGCTTCGTCCTGCCGTCGGTGCGGATCCAGGACAACCTGCAGCTGGCCGCCAACACCTATGTCATCCGGATCAAGGAGATCGATGCCGGCCGCGGCGACCTGCGCCCCAACATGCTGCTGGTCATGGATCCAAAAGGCGAGCCGATCAGCCTGGTCGGCGAGGAGACCGTCGAGCCGACTTTCGGCCTGCCGGCGCGCTGGATCGACGCCGGCCAGCGCGAGGAGGCCCTATTCCGCGGCTACACCGTGGTCGACCCGCAGACCGTGATCGCCACGCACCTGACCGAGATCATCAAGGACAACATGCCCGAGCTGTTGTCCTACGCCGAGACCCAGAAGCTGCTCGACGAGCTCGGCTCCGATCAGCAGAAGCTGATCGCCGACATGATCCCCAACCAGATCGCCCTGGGCGGCGTCCAGCGGGTCCTGCAGAACCTGTTGTCGGAGCGGATCTCGATCCGCGACCTCTCGACCATCCTGGAGGGCATCTCCGAGGCCTGCAGCTTCACGCGCAACATCGGCGCGATCACCGAGCACGTGCGCGCCCGCCTGGCCCGCCAGATCTCCCATGGCCTGCTCAACCCCGATGGCTACATTCCCCTGGTCGCCCTGTCAGCCCGATGGGAGCAGGCCTTCGCCGACTCCCTGGTGGGCGAAGGCGAGGATCGCCGTCTATCCCTGGCCCCGTCCCAACTGCAGGACTTCATCGTCGAGGTCCGGCAGGCCTTCGCGCAGCACGCCGCGTCGGGCGAGAGCCCGGCCCTGCTCTGCTCGCCGGGCATCCGCCACTACGTGCGCTCGATCGTCGAGCGCTTCCGACCAGAGACCGCGGTTCTGTCCCAGAACGAGATACACGCCAAGGTGAAGATCAAGACCTTGGGCCAGATTTGAGCAGCGAGAGATGCGCCTTAAGAGTTTCATAGCGTCCAGCGTTCCCGAGGCCATGGCCATGGTCCGCGCCCAGCTCGGCGATGACGCGGTGATCCTCTCGACCCAAAACGATTCCGTCACCGGCAAGGTCAAGATCACCGCGGCGCTGGAAGACGAGGCCTTCTCGGCGCTGGAGCAGGGCGCCGCGCCGGAGCCTCTCGATTCGCTCGATCGTCTGGCCGACGCGCTGGAGCATCACCGGGTGCCCCTGGGCCTGGCCGACCGCCTTCTGGCGGCGGCCGGGGAGCTGCCGGCGCCGGAGGGCTCGATGGCCCTGGGCGGAGCGATCGACGCCGTCTTCCGCTTCGCCACGCCGCCGGACGGCGCCGACGGCCGGCCGGTCATGCTGATCGGACCGCCGGGCGCCGGCAAGACGGCGACCGCCGCCAAGCTCTGCGCGCGGTTCCGCCAGGAGATCGGCGAGACCGTCCGCCTGGTCACCATGGATGCCGACAAGGCGGGCGGGCTGTCGCAGATCGTAGCCTTCGCCGAGGCGCTGGAGGCGCCGCTCAGGAAGGCCGAGACGGTCGAGCAGCTGGCGGCCCTGGTGACGCCCGGTCCGCTCGAGGGCCTCGTGGTGATCGACACGCCCGGCTGCAATCCGCTCGACGACCGGGCGGGCGCCGCGCTGGCCGAGGCCGCCGAGGCCGTCTCGGCGCACGTGGTCCTGGTCATGGGCGCCGGCGGCGACGTGCTGGAGGCGGCCGAGTGGGCCGAGATCTTCGCCGCCTGGGGCGCCCGCAGCCTGATCGCCACCAAGCTGGACACGACGCGGCGTCTCGGCGGCATCCTGAGCGCCGCGGACGCCGGCGGTCTCGTGCTCTGCGGCGTCGGCATCTCGCCCACGATCGGCGGCGGCTTGACCGCCGTGAACCCCGTTTCCCTGGCCCGCCTCCTGCTCTCCGGCGTTCGGCCGCCCAGACCCGCAACCCTTCCAGCGACAGGGACCGATCCATGACACAGGCCATCGGCGCGGAGCCACCTCTCCCGCTGCGCGAAGCGCCTCCATGCTGCAGCAAGTTCATCGCCATCGCCTCCGGCAAGGGCGGCGTCGGCAAGACCTGGCTCGCCATTTCTCTAAGCCAGGCCTTCGCGAAGGCGGGACGCAGGGCGCTGCTTTTCGACGGCGACCTCGGTCTCGCGAACGTCGATATCCAGCTGGGCCTGGCGCCCGAGCGGGACCTGGGCGGCGTCCTCGTCGCGCACTACGGCCTGAAGCGGGCGGTGACGACCTTCGCCGACGGTGGCTTCGACATCATTGCCGGGCGCTCCGGGTCCGGCTCCCTGGCCAGCCTCGCGCCGGCCCGCCTGGTCGCGCTCGGCGACGACCTGGAGACCCTGGCGGCAGACTATCAGGACGTGGTGCTCGACCTCGGCGCCGGCGTCGACCGCACCGTGCGCCATCTGGCTGCCCGGAGCGGGCGTTGCCTGGTCGTCCTCACCGACGAGCCGACCTCTCTCACCGACGCCTATGCCTTCATCAAGCTGCTCCTGCAGCAGCGCCCGGACGCCGATATCCGCGTGGTGGTCAACCTGGCGGACAGCGAGAGCGCCGGGCGCGCGACCTACGAGACCCTGGTAAAGGCCTGCGAGTCCTTCCTCAAGTCGCGGCCGCCGCTGGGCGGCATCATCCGCCGCGATAGCAAGGTGAAAGACTCGATCCGCAGCCAGACGCCGATCCTGACCCGCTTCCCCTCCTGCCAGGCGGCCCAGGACGTGGAGAAGCTCGCCCAGGGACTGCTGAGGGAGCGGTGAGCGGGGTCCCGCCCGCGCCGCCGCGCCCCCCCGCCGGCGCCCCGGCGACGCCGGAGCCTGCGGTCAAGGGAACCCTGGTCTCGGCCCCCGAGGCGCTGGCGGAGCTTCCCGCCGGTAGCCTGCTGCGCGGCCTGGTCGCCGGGCGCGGCGCCGGGGGGACGATCGTCATCGCGACGGCGCTCGGCGATCTCGAGGTCGCCGCCCGCAACGCCCCGGCCGCCCTGCGGACCGTCCTGGTCCAGCTCCCGAGCGGATCCGGCGGCGCCCTGGTCATCCTGCCGCAACCCGCGGAGGGCGACCGACCGCCGACGCCGCCCTCGGTCCAGCCGCCCCCGTCCCGGCCGGCGGCGGGCGACCGCGGCGGCGCGGCCACGGAGCTCCGGGTCCCGGCCGCCGGCCCGCAGGACACGGTCGGGCGGCAGCCGGCAATCACCGCGACCGTGCTCGCCGGGCCCGCCCCGGGCGAGGCCGCTAATCGGCCGGGCATGCCGGAGCTGCGGCCGGGCGCCCGGATCGCCGTCCGCGTCCTTTCTCTTCTGTCCGAAACCCCGCCGCCGATCGGTGCTGCCGGCCGGCCCGCCGCGGCGCCTGGAGGCCTCCCCGCGAACCCGCCGGCAGCCGACGCGCCGGTCATCAAGCAGCCGGTGCCGGCGCTGGAGCGCAGCGGCGCGCCTGTCCCGGTGCGACCCACGCCAGCGGCCCCGGCCCAAGCGGCCCCGACCCAAGCTATCACGGCCCCGCGCGGCCCACAGGCCGCGCCGGCCGGGGCTTCGGCCGCACCCCCGCCCCCGGGGCCGTCCGCCGCGCCCGCCCCGCAGCGGACCGTCGCCACACCGCCCGAGAGCATCGTCGCGGGCACACGTCCGCTCCTGCAGCCGATGGTGGACGGCCGGGTCACCGCCACCACCAGAGACGGCCGCGTCGTCGTCGCCACCCCCCTCGGCAAGCTGCTCCTGGCGCCCCAGGCCGGCCTGGCGGCCGGCGACCGGGTAGGCCTCGCGCTCCAGCTGCCCGCGGCGGGGCCGAGGCCCGCGGCCGCCGAACCGGCGAACCGGGGCTGGCCGGCCCTGGTCGAGGCCTTGCAGGTCCTGGCCACGGAGGAGGCCGGGCCCGCAGCCGGGCCGCCGAGCAACGCCGGCCCGGCGGAGCTCGTGCCGCGCACGGGACCCCGGCTGGGCTCGGGCCTGCTGTTCCTGATGAGCGCGCTCAGCGGCGGGTCGCTGCCGGCCTGGCTGGGCAGCGGCGCCCTGGAGCGCCTGGAGCGTCTCGGCCGCGCCGAGCTCGTGACCCGCCTCGGCCAGGAGTTCAACCAGATGAGCCGCCAGGCGGAAACGCCGGGCGGCGACTGGCGCCTGCTCGCCCTTCCGCTCGTTCACGAGGGCGCGGTGATGCCGGTCCACTTCTACCTGCGCCGCAAGCCGGCGCGGCCCGGCGACGATTCCGGGCCGCGCGCGACACGTTTCGTCGTGGAACTTGCGCTCTCGCGCCTGGGCGAGCTGCAGCTCGACGGCCTGGTGACGGGCGAGCGCTTCGACCTCATTCTGCGCAGCAGACGCCTCCTCGGCAGCCGGCTGCGCAGCGATATCGCGGCGATCTTCCAGGAAGCCAACGCCATCACCGGCGCGAAGGGCCGAATAGGTTTCCAGACCGCCGAGGACTGGGCCGCGATCGAACCCGCCGGCAGCCATCCGGCCGAGCGCGGCCCGAACCTGGTGATCTAGCAGGGTGCTGAGAAACTCCTGAGCGCTCGACCACGGTCATCCTTCGACAAGCTCAGGATGAGGGTATGTTTCTGAAATGCTTCGCCCTCACCCTGACCCTGTCGAAGGGTGATGGTGCCGGCGAAGCACTCAACAGCCGGCTAGGCGCTCTTGCTGCGGCTGCGCCGATAGAGCCCGACCGCCAGCTCGTCCTGGTTGATGCGCTCACGCCGCGCCCGTTCGGCCTTGGCCTGGGCCTGCTGGGAGTCTCTTGCTGCCTCGAACCGCTTGAGTTCGCGGAAAGCTTCGGCGACCTCCTCGCGGGCCGCCTCGATCTCGGTTTCGAGGTTAGCGATGGAGTCGCTGAGCTTCTGGCGCCGTTCCAGGGCCACGGCGACAAAGGTCGGATAGGCCAGGGCGACCGTGCCCTCGTCCTCCAGGGCGTCGCTCTCTCGCTCCAGGTCCCGGTCCAGCTGGGTCATGTCGTCCTTCAGCTTCTCGGCGAAGACCTGCAGGTCGGCGAGGCTGCGCCGTTTCTCGTCGAGCATCCAGCGGTGCAGCCGGATCATGCTGTCGAGCGCGCCGGTCATGCCGCCCCCGGATGGGGCTCGGCCGGCGCGGCCCCGTCTTCGGCCGCCGCCCGGCCGGGGAAGTCGAGGATCTCGGCCAACTGCGCGTAGCCGTGCTCCAGATCGCTCTGCTCATCGCGGTCCTGGGCTAGAAAAGCCTCGATCCTGGGGTAGTAGTGGATCGCCTCGTCGACCGCCTGGTCGCTGCCGCGCCGGTAGGCGCCGATCCGCACCAGCTCGGCCATGTCCTCGTAGGTCGCCATGAGGCCCCGGGCCCTCTGCACGAGTGCGTTCTCCCAGCGATCGTTGCAGTCCGGCAGGGTGCGCGAGATGCTGCGCAGGACGTTGATGGCTGGAAAGCGGTTGCGCTCGGCGATCGCCCGGTCCAGCACGATGTGGCCGTCCAGGATGCCGCGCACGGCGTCGGCGACCGGCTCGTTGTGGTCGTCGCCCTCCACCAGCACCGAGAAGAGGCCCGTGATCGAGCCGTGGTTGAGCCCCGGGCCGGCCCGCTCCAGGAGCTTGGGCAGCTCGGCGAACACCGAAGGCGTGTAGCCCTTGCTCGCCGGCGGCTCGCCGGCCGAGAGGCCGATCTCGCGCAGCGCCATGGCGAAACGGGTCACCGAGTCCATGAGGCACAGCACGTCGCGCCCGCTGTCGCGAAAGAATTCAGCCAGGGCCATGGTCAGATAGGCCGCCTGGCGGCGCATCAGCGGCGGCTCGTCCGAGGTCGCCACGACGACCACGGAGTGGCTCAGCCCCTCGGCGCCGAGATCGTCCTCGAGCCATTCCTGGACTTCGCGGCCGCGCTCCCCGATCAGGCCGATGACGTTGACGTCGGCCGAGGTAAAGCGGGCGAGCATGGACAGGAGGATCGACTTGCCGACGCCGGAACCGGAAAAAATTCCCATCCTCTGCCCCTGGCAGCAGGTCAGGAAGGTGTTCAGCGCGCGGACGCCCAGCTCGATTTTGCCGCCGACGCGCCGGCGGGCCGCCGCGGGCGGCGGCTGGTTGCGGATCGGGGTCGCGATGTTGCCGACGGCGAGCGGACCCAGACCGTCGATCGGCTCGCCCAGGGCGTTGACCACACGTCCGAGCCAGGCCTCGGACGGGCGGATCACGGGGTCCAGGTCCTCGTGCTCGACGGTGCAGCCGAGGCCGATCCCGTCCAGAGGGCCAAACGGCAGGAGCAGGGCGCCACCCTGCCGGAAGCCGACCACCTCGCAGGGCACGCGGCGGCCGTCGCGGGCCAGAATCCGGCAGCGCGCGCCGATCGTCAGAAGCCTCTGCAGGCCGGCAACCTCGACGGTCAGCCCCAGAACGCCGGTCACGCGGCCAAAATGCCGGTAGGCCGGCAGGCGGTCGAGGCCCTCTAGAAGGCTCTGGAATGCGGCAGCGGTCAACTCTTTGCCCTGCGCGGAAAAACCAAGTCAGCTGGCGAGCAAAAAAGAGTATGAACTGGCCGATTTAAGGACCAGTAAAGCCTAATAAATGGGTCTTTGCACCGGGAGTAAGCATTTGTTAAGAACAGAAAGGCAAAGTGGTTAACACTGCTCATTCGGTGAGAAAGCATGAGACCCGGGGGTTGAAGTTATGCGTGTGCTCCTTGTTGAGGACGATTCCGCGACCGCCCAAAGCATCGAGATGATGCTTCGGTCCGAGAGTTATGTCTGTGACACGACGGACATGGGCGAGGACGGTTTGGAAATCGGCAAGCTCTACGACTACGACATCATAATCCTGGACCTGATGCTGCCTGATATCGACGGCTACGAGGTGCTCCGGCGCCTGCGTGCCGCCCGGGTCCAGACGCCGATCCTGATCCTGTCCGGCCTGTCCGGCCTGGACGACAAGATCAAGGGTCTCGGCGTCGGCGCCGACGACTACCTAACCAAGCCCTTCGACAAGCGCGAGCTGATCGCCCGGATCCAGGCTATTGTTCGGCGGTCCAAGGGCCACTCCGATTCGATCATCGAAACCGGCAAGCTGACGGTCAACCTGGACACCCGCACGGTCGAGGTGAACAGCCAGCCGCTGCACCTGACCGGCAAGGAGTACGGCATCCTCGAGCTCCTGTCCCTGCGCAAGGGCACGACCCTGACCAAGGAGATGTTCCTAAACCATCTCTACGGCGGCATGGACGAGCCCGAGCTCAAGATCATCGACGTCTTCGTCTGCAAGCTGCGCAAGAAGCTTGCGGCGGCGACCGGCGGCGAGAACTACATCGAGACGGTCTGGGGCCGCGGCTACGTGCTGCGCGACCCGGTCAAGCGCGGCGCCGGCGCGGACGACGAACAGAAAGCGATCAGCGCCTGATCCCCGCCCGGACCCCGGTCCGGGAAGCAATCCTCACTCTCCCGTCATTTACGGACGCGTGCGCGCGGCACGACGGCTGCGCGCCGACAGCGGCTAACGCCCTGCCTCAATCTCCGATCGGATGAATGGGCTCTAGCTGGCGGCGCGGATCGCCGCCTTGTCCTTGCCCTTGCTCAGGCCGTAGATGCCGCGCTGGCCCGGGATCAGCTGGAACCGGTCGCAGATGCCCAGGACCGTCTCGGCGCCGCCCAGGTAGAGGAATCCGTCGTCGGGCATCAGCGAGGCGACCTGGTTCAGGACCTTGCTCTTGGTCTCCTGATCGAAATAGATCAGGACGTTGCGGCAGAACACGACGTCGAAGCTGCCGAGCACCTTCGGGCTGTCCAAGAGGTTGAACGGCTTGAAGCTCACCATGTCCCGGATCTCGTCGCCGATGCGCCAGCGCTCGTTGTCCTGGACGAAGTACTTGACCAGCAGATTTATCGGCAGGCCGCGCTGGACCTCGAACTGGGAATAGGCTCCCTCCCTGGCCTTCTCCAGCACTTCCTCGGAGAGGTCTGTCGCCAGGATGTCGATCTTCCAGCCGGCGAGCTGGGCGGCGTTCTCCTTCAGGATCATGGCCAGCGAATAGGGCTCCTGGCCGCTCGAGCAGGCCGCGCTCCAGATCCGGATCGACTTGGTGCTGCCCCGGTGCTCCAGCAGGTGGGGCAGCACGATCAGGCGGAACTGGTCGAACGGCTTGGTGTCGCGGAAGAAGAAGGACTCGTTGGTGGTCATCGCCTCGGTGACGTCGGTCAGCAGGCGCTCGTCCTTGCCGAGGCGGACGGCGGCCACCAGCTCGTCGATGCCCTTGAAATTGTGCCGCCGCGAGACGGGATTGAGCCGGCTCTCGAGCAGGTATGCCTTGTCCTTGCTCAGGACCAGTCCCGAGCGCTCCTTGAGCAGGCGGGCTATGAGTTCGAAGTCGTGCACGTTCATGCTGCTGTCCTCATCGCGGCGCGCGCCACATAGCCGGCGATTTCCGACAGCGGCAACAGGGCCGAGCAGAGACCCGCGGTCGCCACGGCTCCGGGCATGCCCCAGACGACGCTGCTCGCTTCGTCCTGGGCGATGACGGTGCCGCCGGCGGCGGTGATCTCTTCGGCCCCCTTCTTGCCGTCCGCGCCCATGCCGGTCAGGACAACCGCCAGGAGGCGGCCGCCGTAGACCTGGGCCATGCTGCGGAACATCGGATCGGCAGCCGGTCGGCAGAAGTTTTCCGGAGGGTTCTGGTTCAAGGCGATCGTCTTCGCGCCGCCTTTGGCGACCACTTCCATGTGGAAGCCGCCGGGCGCCAGGTAGACCTGTCCGCCGACGACGGCTTCCCCGTCGACCGCTTCGTGGCAGGGCAGCTCAGAAACCCGCGAGATATGCTCGGCCAGCATGGCCGTGAAGGTCGGCGGCATGTGCTGGGTGACGAAGACGGGCTGGGTCAGCCCGGCCGGCAGATTGCCGAACACCTCGAACAGGGCTTGCGGACCGCCCGTCGAACTTGCGATGCCGATCGCCTCGGGTTGGGCCAGCCCTTGCCGGCGGAGCTGAATCGAAGAAGGCGCCGCCGCCGGGCGGACCGGCGTGGCTGCGCGATCCCGGGGCGGCGCCGTGGCCCCGCCGCGGGCCGGCACAAGGGCCTTGATCTTGCCGATCAGCTCGCGCTTGAAATCATCGGTCGAGTGGAGCTCGCTGGCCGAAGTCGGCTTCGGAATGTAGTCGGTCGCCCCGGCCCGGAGCGCCCGCATGCTGATGTCCGCGTTCTTCCGGGTCAGGGTCGAAGCCATGATGACCTTCAGGTCCGGCCTGGCCTTGATCATCAGCGGCAAGGCGGTCAGCCCGTCCATCACGGGCATCTCGATGTCCAAAATCACGACGTCGATCTCGTGGCGCTCCAGGGCCTTCAGCGCCACTTCGCCGTTCTGCGCCGAGGCGACCACCGCGATCCCGCCGTCGGATTCGAGCAGCTTGGTCAGAAGACCCCGAATGACGGCCGAGTCGTCGACCACCATGACGCGGCAAGGCTTCGCTGTGGTCATGCGGCTGTCCTCGATCCCTGCCCCGGCGCCCTCAAAGCAATCCGGCTTGCGAGAACTTGGATTCGATGATGTCGCCGTCGAAGGGCTTCATGATGTACTCGTTGGCGCCGGCGCCGATCGCCTGCTGGATGTGGGTCATGTCGTTTTCCGTGGTGCAGAAGACGACCACCGGCCGGTCGCCGCCCGGCGCGGCGCGCAGATCCTTCAGGAATTCCAGGCCGTTCATCACCGGCATGTTCCAGTCCAGTAGGATGGCGTCCGGCATGCTGCGCTGGCAGGCCTCGAGCGCGACCTGGCCGTTCTCGGCCTCTTCGATCTGGAACTGAAGGCCCTCGAGAATCTTGCGGGCGACCATCCGCACGACCTTCGAGTCATCAACAATCAAACAGGACTTCATTTCAAAGCTCCAAATCCTTGCGCCGCGTCGGGCTCTTCAGGTTCGGACCGCTGGCCGGGTCAGGCCGCCGCCGACGCGCCGTAATCCAACAAGCGCTCGACGTTCAGGCTTACCAAGAGCTTGTTCTGAAGACGAAAGATGCCCGCCGAGAACTCCCGCACGCGGGGATCCAGGGTGGGCGGATTGGGTTCGAAAGTATCGGGCGAAAGAGCCAAGACCTCACCTACGCTATCGACAGTCAGGCTGTAGAGATCTTGGCCGTGCTCGACCACCACGCTCATGGGCTCGGTCTCGCAGTCGGCGGCCGGCAAGCCCAGCCGGCGCCTGACATCGATGACCGTTACGATTCTCCCCCGCAGGTTGAGCGAGCCGGAAATCTCCGGCGGCGCCAGGGGGATCGGAGCGATCCGGCGCGCGGCCAAGATATCTTGAACCTTGAGCACCGGTATACCGAACAACTGTTCGGCAATCGTAAATGTCACGAAGTCCTGGGACGCCTTTCCGCCGTCGGCGGATTGGTCTCCCGTTTTCGGCGGTTCCACGGTCATGCGGCGCCTCGCGCGTGGGTCAGGGTTTCCTCGAGCGCCCGCAACAGGGCGTCCCGATCGGTCTTGGGCACATAGTCGTCAAATCCGACCGAGCGGCCGCGCGCCAGGTCTCTAGGATTGGCATGGGAGGAGAGCGCGACCATGGGGGTCTCGGCCCAGGGCGAGGACTGGCGCACCGTCTGGGCGAATTCAAAGCCGTTCATCTTCGGCATCTCGATATCCGAGATGATCACGTCGTAGGTCTTGCCGGACTCGCAGAGCGCCAGCGCCTCGGTCGCGCCGCTCACGGCGGTCACCTCGTAGCCCGCAACGCTGAGCAGCGGGGCCAGCAGGTTGCGGAAGAAGGGGCTGTCGTCGACCAGCAGGACCCGGCCCTGGCCGTCGTCGCCGAAGGCCTGGCGTTGCCCGGCGCCGAACCAGTCATGGAAGGCCTTGGTCAGGTAATGGCTGGTATCGATCACGTCGGTCGCCTGGCCGTTGATGATCGCGCTGCCGATCAGACCGGCCTGTTCGCCGGTCAGCTGCACGTTCACGCGGTCTTCCACGATGTCGACGATCTCGTCCACGACCAGACCCATGGATCGGCCGCGATCGGAGAACACCAGAACCGGCTGGCGGCCTTCCTGCTTGAGCGGCGGCATCCCCTCCATCAGCACCAGGGGCATGAGCTGGCCGCGGTACTGGACGACATAGCGGTTGCTCGAGTTCTCCACCTTCTCGAGTTCGATTTCCTCGATCCTGGCGACCAGCGACAGGGGCACGGCCTTGGGCGCCTCGTCGATCGCGCGAAACACCAGCATGGCGATGCGCTCTTCGCCCGTTTGCTCCTCCTGTTCGAGCTGGGCGCCCGCGCCGCTCTCGGTCACCGACAGCTCGCCGGTCGCGGCGGCGATCCCGTTGGGGTCGAGGATCATGACGACGCTCCCGTCGCCCAGGATCGTGTTGCCCGAGAACAGCGTCAGGTCGCGCAGGATCGGCGCGACCGGCTTCACGACGATCTCCTCGGTATCGAAGACCCGATCAACGATGATGCCGAAGCTGTAGGCCCCGACCTGCGCCACGACGATGAAGCCCTGGACCTGGTCGCCGTTCTCCTGGCCCTCGGGGGCCGGCAGGCCGAGCAGACTGCGCAGGTTGACCAGCGGCAGCAGGCGATCGCGCAGCCGGAGCACCGGCGTTTCGTTGATCCGCTCGATGGTGTGCTCGGACTTTGACGAGGCCCGAACCAGCTCGACCACCGAGAGCTGCGGGATGGCGAAGGGCTGGCCGCCACACTCGACGACCAGCGCCGACACGATCGCCAGGGTCAAGGGGATCTTGATCAAAAAGCGCGTGCCCTTGCCCTCCTCGGACGAGAGCTCGATGGTGCCGCCGATCTTCTCGATGTTGGTCCGGACTACATCCATGCCGACACCGCGGCCGGAAACCGAGGTCACCGTCTCGGCGGTCGAGAAACCCGGGTTGAAGATGAACTGCATGATTTGCTTGCGCGACATGCCCTCGAGCTCGGCCTCCGTCGCCAACGCGTTCTTCAGCACCTTCTGCTTGATCTTCTCGATCGACAGACCGCGGCCATCGTCGGAGATCTCGATGATGATGTGACCGCCCTCGTGGTAGGCGTTGAGGGTGACCGTGCCGACCTCCGACTTCCCGGCGGTCAACCGCTCATGGGGCCGCTCCAGGCCGTGATCGCCGGAGTTCCTGACCATGTGGGTGAGCGGGTCCTTGATCAGCTCCAGCACCTGGCGATCCAGCTCCGTCTCTGCCCCCTTCATCACCAAATTGATCTTCTTGTCGAGCTCGTTGGCGATGTCCCGGACGATACGGGGCAGCTTGGCCCAGGCGTTGCCGATCGGCTGCATCCGCGTCTTCATGACGCCTTCCTGCAGCTCGGAGACCACGTGGTTCAGCTGCTGAAGCGGCGCGTGGAACTCGCTCTCGTGCTGCGAGCGCAGGATCTGGAGCAGCTGGTTCCGTGTCAGCACCAACTCCGAGACCATGGTCATCAGGTTCTCGAGCAAGTCGACGTTGACCCGGATCGACTGGCTGGCGACCGACGATTCCTTCGCCGCCTGCTCCGGCTCAGCCGGGGAGGCGGTTGCGGGGGCGGCCGCTTCGACGGCCGCGGGGGCGGCCGGGGCCGGCAGCTCGGGCGCCGCCGCTTCCGGCGGCTGCTCGGCCGGGGCCGGGTCGGGCACCACGGTCAGTACGGCGGCTTCCGGAACCGGCGGCGCCGCTTCGGGCGCGGGCTCGGCGGCGGGCTCCGGCTCGGGCGTCGGGGCGGGCGCGGCTGCCGGGCCTTCGGCGGTCGCCTTGAGGCGCGCGATCAGATCACCGTCGTCGCCCTCGGGCTCGCACTCGTGCTCCTCGAGCTTGGCGAGCAGAAAACGGATCTTGTCGAGGCACTCGAGGATCAGCGACACGGTGTCCGCCGTGACCTCCAGCTGGCCGTCGCGGACCTTGCCCAGGACGTCCTCGCCGGCGTGCGCGACCGATTCCAGGCGCGGGAGACCCAGGAACCCGCAGGTGCCCTTGATCGTATGCATCAGCCGGAAGATGTTGCCGATCAGTTCGGGGTCGTTCGGGTTCTGCTCCAGCCGCACGATCTCGACGTCGAGCATGGAGAGACTCTCGTTGGTCTCGGTCAGGAACTCGCTCAGAAGATCGTCCATCGAGGTCTTCTCGCTCCTTGCCGCTCGTTTTCGTGGGTCAGCCTTCGACCGCAGAAGCGGTCGATTAACCAACAATCGGACTAGCGTAAACTTCCCAGAAAGCCTTTAAAAAGGCGTTACCCCAAGGCCTTGGCACCGGATCGCGGCTTTCCTTCGCGCCGCGTTCAGGGTAGACCTCTCGCCGCCGCGCCCGGGCAATCTTGCGATTGCCTATCAATTGCATTACTTCTGAGCGAGGTCTTCCGGCCCTGGTGGCACGGCCGGGAGCGGAGCAATCGAAGAGAGCTCGACGCGTGAGCCAGACCACTGGCGACCCACAGATCTTCGCGGTCCCGTCGGCGGCACCCGCCAGGCCGCCAGGGCGCGCGCGCGGCTTCTCCCTGCTCGCCTGGATGTCGCTGGCAACGGCGGCCTTGTTCTCGATCCCGGCACTGGGCGTTGTCATTAGCCTCCTGCAGCCGAGCGGCGATACCTGGCGGCACCTCTCGGCGACGGTTCTGCCCGGCTACGTCTGGAACACGGCGATGCTGGCGCTCGGCATCGGTCTCGGCGCACCCGTGATCGGGACCGGCTGCGCTTGGCTCGTCACCCTGTGCCGATTTCCCGGGCGGCGCCTGTTCGAATGGGCGCTGATCCTGCCCCTGGCGGTGCCGGCCTACGTCATGGCCTACACCTACACCGACTTCTTCCAGGTCGCCGGCCCGGTGCAGAGCCAGCTGCGAGACCTGACCGGCTGGACGCCCCGCGACTACTGGTTCCCCGAGATCCAGTCCCTGGGCGGCGCCGTCATGATGATGATGTTCGTGCTCTATCCCTATGTCTACGTGCTCGCCCGCTCGGCCTTCCTGGAACAGTCGGTCTGCGCCCTGGAGGTCAGTCGCACCCTGGGCTGTTCTCCCTGGCGCAGCTTCGCGCGCGTGGCGCTGCCGCTGGCGCGCCCGGCGATCGTCGCGGGGACCGCCCTGGCGGTCATGGAGGCGCTCGCCGATTACGGGACCGTTTCCTTCTTCGGCGTACCGACCTTCACGACCGGGATCGTGCACGCCTGGATCTCGCTGGGCGACCGGGCCGCGGCGGGCCAGTTGTCCTCCGCCTTGCTCGGTTTCGTCCTGCTCGTCTTGCTGCTCGAGCGGGTCAGCCGCGGGCGCGCCCGCTACCATCACACCTCAGGCCGCTATCAGCGGCTGCCGGGCTACCGCCTGCGCGGCTTCCGGGCGGCGGGCGCCGTGCTGTTCTGCGCCGTTCCCCTGGTGCTCGGCTTCCTGCTGCCCGCGGCCATCCTGCTCCGCATGACCTTCGAGGTCGGCCTCGAGCAGTTCGGCGGACGCTTCTTCCAGTTCGCCCTCAACTCCTTCACCCTGGCGGCCGTCACCGCGCTCATCGCCGTCGCGATTGCGATCATCATGGCCTACGCCCAGAGGCTTCAGCCCAGCCGCTGGACCGCGGCGGCGACACGCACCGCCGCGCTCGGCTACGCGATCCCGGGTACGGTGATCGCCGTCAGCGTGCTGATCCCCTTCGCCCGGCTGGACAACTGGCTCGACACCTGGATGCGGGCCACCTTCGATGTCTCCACCGGTCTGCTCCTAACCGGATCCATCGCGGCGCTGGTCTTCGCCTACCTGGTGCGCTTTCTCGCGGTTTCGATCAACGCGGTCGAGGCGAGCCTGGCCAAGATCCGGCCGGCCATGGAAGACGCCGCACGCAGTCTGGGCCAGGGACCGGGCGGCACCCTGCGCCATGTCCATGCGCCCCTGATGCGCGGCAGCTTGCTGAGCGCCGGCCTGCTCGTCTTCGTCGAGGTGATGAAGGAGCTGCCGGCTACCCTGGTGATGCGCCCCTTCAACTTCGACACCCTCGCGGTGCAGGCCTACAACCTCGCGTCCGACGAACGCCTGACCGAGGCCTCGGGGGCCTCCCTCGCCATCGTGCTGGTCGGCATCCTGCCGCTGATTACGCTGAGCCGGGCGATTGCCCGTTCGCGGCCCGGCGGGCGCGCCTGATCAGGGCAGGACGACGCTGAACACCAGGTGGCCGGGCTCGCTTTCCCGGCAGGCCAGACGGCCGCCATAGCGCTGCACCAGGAGCGCAGTGAAATGGCCGTGCACGTTGCGCGCCGTCAGGCTGTCGGCCGCCACCTCGGGAGACATGGCGGCCTCGGTCTGCTCCCGAAGCGCCGCGTCCGTTCCCTTGGCGCCGACCGAGATCTCGAAGCCGTCCCCCTGGCGGGCCAGCATGGTCGTGATGACGCCGCCGCGCGGCAGGGATTCCTCGGCCAGGACGATCAGGTTCAGCAGGATCTTGCCGCAGGCCTTGGGGACCTCGTCGCCTGGCATCGGGTCAGACCACTGCAGCTCGCACTTCATGTGCGTCATCAGCGCCTCGGCCAGGCTGCGGAACAGCGTGAGGTCGCCGCCCTGGTGATCGCCGGCCGATCCATAGGCCATCCGGTAGTACTGCAGCACGCAGCCGGCCTGGGCGGCGCTCTTGGTCGCCAGCTCGAGCGCGTCGTCGGCCATTCCAAATTCCTGGTCACTCAGCAGCTCCATGCCGTTGCTGACGGCCCCGACCGGGCCGACGAGCTCGTGGCAGAGACGTGAAGCGAGCAGCTCCATGACCCTGAGATCGATCATCACTTTATCTTCTGTCATGGGCTTCCTTTATCGGCTTGGGCACCGGCCGACCCGTCCCTCCGTCGCCTGGCCGCTTGGCCAGGCGCGACCCCTGGCATAGGATCTGCCGAAACGAACGAGGGGTCCCGGTGAGCATAGAGTTCGAGCCTGGCATGCTGGTCAGTCATCCCGATGAACCCGATTGGGGTCTGGGACAGGTCCAATCCGTAGTCGGCGAGAAAGTCACGGTCAACTTTCAGCATGCCGGAAAGGTTCTGATCAACACCGCACGCGTATCCCTGACGGTGGTCGAGCGGGCCACCTAGCATTTCGATGGCCGGCGCCCCCGACAGAGAACCGATCGAAACCGGGTGGCGAAGGCCGGCGCCGACGCCATGGTGCAACCCAATGGTTAAGAGGACGGAAAGGCTGCCCGAGCGACCGGCCCCCGAAGCCTCTGCTTCCGCCGTGTCACGTTTCGGACCGTGGCTCGTCCTGCTGCTGATCGCCGCGGCCGCCGTCGCCCGAGCCCAGGAGCCCACGGTCGCCGACCGGGCTCTGCTCCAGGCGGCGGCGACCGGAGAGGTCGAGCTGATCGGCTATGCGCTCGACCAGGGCGCCGACATCGAGACCCGCGACCCGAGGGGCAACACGCCGCTTCTCCTGGCGGCGCGCGCCGCCTCCGCGGCCGGCGTCGAGATGCTCCTACAGCGGGGCGCCGATCCGGGCGCCGCCAGCGACGACGGCTGGAACGCCCTGCACACCGCCGCCTACTTCGGCTTCGCCGACGTGGCCAAGGTCTTGGTCGCCGGCGGCACGCCGGTCGACGCGAGAGAGCTGGAATACGGCAATACGCCGCTCTTGATCGCCGCCCGCCGGAGCAGCCGGGGGGTCGCCGTCGCGCTGCTCGACGCGGGGGCGGAAATCGAGGTCCGTGACCTCGAGGACGGCAACACGCCGCTGATCAACGCCGCCTTCGAACCGCTCAGCCTGAGCCTTCTGTCCGAGCTCGTGGCCCGGGGCGCGGACGTCAACGCGGCGGCCGCGCGCGACAGGCGCAGTCCCCTGATGGCCGCGGTGGCGCGCGGCAACCGCGGCGCCGCGGAGATCCTCCTCGCCGCCGGCGCGGCGGTCGAGTCCGTCGACAGCGACGGCTACCGGGCGCTGCATTTCGCGGCCATGACCGGCGAGTCGGCGCTGGTCTCGGTGCTGACCCGGGCCGGCGCGGCGGTGGAGGCGCGGGCCGAGCGCGGCGACACCCCTCTCGGCCTGGCCGCGGCGGAGTCCCAGGTCGACGCGGTCCTGGCGCTCCTGGCGGCCGGGGCCGACCCCGACGCGCCCGGCCGCGACGGCCTGCCGCCCCTCCACCGCGCCGCCATGGCGGGCGGGACCGGCGCGGCTCTCGCGCTGCTGTCAAACGGCGCCGACGTCAACCTGACCGATGGAGCCAGCGGCAATACGGCGCTCATGCTGGCCGCGAACCGGGGCTTCGTGGATCTGGTGAGCCTCCTGCTCGACCAGGGCGCCGAGGTCGGGATCCGGGCGAAGGACGGCTGGACGGCGCTCCAGGCCGCGGAGATGATCGGGGACAACGAAACCGCCGCTCTGCTACGCGCCGCCGGTGCGCTAGAGTAGGAGATTCCGACTGGGGAGACCCGACCATGGCCGAGGTGCCGACGATCGATATCGCGCCGCTGTTCTGCGGCGACGAGGGCGCGCGGAGCGCCGCCGACGCCCGGATCGCCGCGGCGCTTGGAGAGTGCGGCGGCTTCGTGGTCCGGGGCTTCCCGGGTGCCGACGGCGTCGACGCCCGCGCCGCCGCCATGCTGGCTTTCTTCGACCTACCCACGGAGACCAAGCGAGCCGTCGCGACACGGGTCACCAACCCGGAGAACTCGCGCATCTACCGAGGCTATCTGGCCTCGCTGGAACCTGACAGCTGGGCGCACAACGAGTTTTACGACATCGGGCCGGAGGATCCCTGCCCGGGGCCGCCGATCCCGGGCATGGAAATCCTGGCCGAGACCAACGCCTGGCCGGCGATCGAGCCGGCGCCCGGCTGGCGGGACGCCATGCTGGCCTTCTACGGCCACATGAAGGCCGTGGCGACCACTCTCATGCAGGCGGCCGGCCGGGTCGCCGGGCTTCCGCCGGAATCCTTGACCGAGCGCTTCGAGGGCGGCAACTCCACGCTGCGCCTGCTCAACTATCCGACCCCGCCCCGGGGCCTGAAGATCGCCGAGGAGCTGCCCGATCCGGCCGGCAAGGAAGCGTCCGTCCCGCTGGCCGCCGGCCGCCATACCGACACCGCCGGCCTCTCCCTGCTCTGGCAGGCGCAGCCGGGCCTCCAGGCGCAAGGCCCCGACGGAACCTGGCGCGACGTCCCGGCGGGGCGGAACGCCATCTCGGTCCATCTCGGCGACGTCTTGGAATCGCTCAGCGGAGGACGCTTGGCCGCGACACCGCACCGCGTCCTGGCCAGCGGCGGGCCTCGGCAGTCGATCGGATTCTTCCTGGAGCCCGCGCTCGGCGCGATCATTACGCCGACGCCGCGCTCGGCGGGGCTCGGCGAGGCGGCCGCGGGGACCCGGGACACCTACGGTTGGCACCTGCTGCGCCAGCTCAACGGCTATCAGGGCTACGAGGACCTGGTGCCGCGGCCCCGCTGAAGCGGATTTCGCCCTAAAGTCCCGGTCCGGAGCTCAGCTGCCCAGGCGGACGTTGGGGGTCGAGTAGACCTCGGCCGTGCCCAGGCCGAGCATGTTAAGCACCACCGCGGCGACGATGGCGAGGACGATGGCGGTGGCACAGCTGGCAACAAAGGCTCTCATGGCATTTCCCGTCTTTTCTTCCCGCTGCGTTGCGCTGCTTCCCTGACCGACCCATCGGCGGCTCACTCGGCCGGGGCGGTGACCCGTTTCAGGTAAGCGATCAGTTCGGCCCGGTCTTCGGCGTTGGGCATGCGTTGCAGAGGCATCTTAGATCCCGGGGTATAGACATCCGGGCCCTGGTCGAAAAGGGCGTCGATCGTCTCTTCGTTCCAGATCACGCCGCTCCGCTTGAGTCCGTCCGAGTATTTGTAACCCGCGACCGAGCCGGCCCGCCGCCCGAACACGCCGTAGAGCGTCGGTCCGGCCTTGTTCCGGCCGTTCGGCGAGACGGTGTGGCAGACCGCGCAGCGCCCAAACAGCTTGGCCCCACGCCCACCTTCGGGAAGGGCGGCGGTCTCGACCGGCTGCCGCGCGCCGCTGGCGCCGATCTCCTGGCCGGACTCCACATCCCAGACCCGGACCACCTCGTCGGAGCCCGCGGAGAGCAGCTCCCGGCTGTCGGGCGTGAAGGCCAGCGACCAGACCGGCTTCTCGTGGCCGTAAAAGGCTCGAACGAAGTGGCCGGTCGCGATGTTCCAGAGCAGGACCGTCCGGTCGGCGCCCGCCGAAGCCGCATAGCGCCCGTCGGGTGACACGGCGACGGTGAAGACCGGGCCCTCGTGGCCGACCAGATTGGCCTGCTCCCGTCCGCTCGGCAGTTCCCAGATCCGCACCGATTCGTCGACGCTGGCCGAGACGGCCCGGCTCCCGTCCGGCGTAAAGGCGATCCCGTTGACGCCGAAGTCGTGGCCCGTGATCGTCGTCTCGATGGCGCCGTCGGGCAGGCGCCACAACTTGACAGTGGAGTCGTAGGACGCACTGAGCAGCCAGGCGCCGTCTGCGGAGAAGGCGACCGCGTTGACGATGTTGCTGTGGCCCTCCAGAACCGCGCCGGCCGTGAGCGCCCGCAGGTTCCAGAGCCGCACGCTGCGGTCCCAGCCGGCGCTGGCGGCCCAGGCGCCGTCGGCCGATATCGCGACCGCGGAGACCTTGCCGCTGTGCCCCTCGAAGCTGTGCAGCACCGCGCCGCTGTCCAGATCCCAGAGACGCAGAGTACCGTCGTCGCTGGCGGAAAGCGCCCGCGCCCCGTCGGGCAGGAAGGCCACGCCGTTGACGGCGCCCTCGTGCTCGTTGAAATCGCGAATCGCCGCCTGGCCTTCGAGGTCCCAGAGGATCAGCGTGTAGTCGAAACTCGCGGTCATGGCCCGCCGGCCGTCGGGGGACACGGCGACGCCCTTGACGAATCCGCCGTGGCCGGAGAGTTCGGCGTGCGCGGCGGCCCCGCCGGCCAAGAGGGCCGCGGGCAGGACGAGCGCGACGAGAGCCCGCGCGATCATGACCCCTGGCGAATCCCGGGCAAGCGTCCGGCCGGCCCTATTCGGCCGGCTGGGCCTTGGGCGGCCCGTGGTCCCCTGATTGAGGGATCGGCTCGCCCCTCACCTCGGCGACCCAGATGTTGTGGTGCTCGCGCGCCCAGTTCTCGTCCACGTAGCCCGAGCCCATGGCGTCGAAGGCGCCCTCCATGCCCAGAGAGCCGATGTAGATGTGGGCGATGACGATCGCGATCAGCCCCAGCGCGACGATGGTGTGCCAGAGCTGCGCGTACTGCATCTCGACGATCGGCGCCAGCCCGGTCGGGAGGTCGAAGCCGAACAGGTTCAGGAAGGCGAAGGTACCGTCGAACATCGACATGGTGAAGGGGAACATCAGGGCGATGCCGGTCAGGCTGATCGACACGCCGCCGAGGATCACGCTCCAGAAGATCAGTTTCTGGCCGGCGTTGAACCGGCGCGAAGGCGGGTGGACACCCTTGACCACCAGGCCGCCGCCCTGGGCCAGCCACTTGAGATCGTACTTGTTGGGGATGTTGTGCCGCACCCAGAGCACGAACATCAGCACGATGCCCAGCATGAATCCGAAAGAGAGATAGTTGTGGGCGTACTTCCCGACCATGCTGATCCAGGCGAAGGCGGCTGGGCCCAAGATCGGCAGCAGGAAATGCTTGCCGTAGAGCAGGTTGAGACCGGTCAGCGCGAGGATGATGAAGGTGACGGCGGTCAGCCAATGGGCGAAGCGATCAAGTTCGTTGAAGCGCTCGATGGTCTTGCCGCTCGGCCCGGCGTCGATGCGGATACGACCGCGGACGAGGAAGAAGAGGGCGATCACCGCCACGCTGATCGCGAGCGCCCAGATCCCGCCGATGGTCACCCTGTCGTTGCGCAGAGCGCGCCAGTTATCGCCCTCCGACTGGATCATCAAGCCGGCCTGCTTGTCGGGGATCGAGACCGTGCCCTGGGCCCCGTTGCGGATCTCGCGCCAGAACTCGGAATCGCTGGCTGTGCCCAGATGCCCCCCCGGGACGTTACCCGAGAGGGGAGAAGGTTCCTCGACCTGGCGCCCCTGGGTCTGGGCCCAGGCGGATCCGCCGAGATCGATCGTCAGTGCCAGCCCGACCAGGGCCATGAGGCAGCAAAGCCGCCGCAGGGCCGCGCGAAGTCCGGGTGTCTCGTCTCTACGCATATCGCCTCTCCCGAAGGTCGGGACAGTCGCTTCCCGACGATTCAATCAATGCGAGTCCCGCAGGACCCGCGGGCGCAAAGCCGACGGCCACCCGATTCAGCCGCCTTGTTGCAGCGCCCGTTGCCGCAGCTCGCGGAGCGTCTCCTCGTCCAGGGCCGGCTCCGTGGGGCCCAGGTAGACGCCCTTTTCGTAGTGGGTCGGTCGGCCGAGTTCGTTCTCGTCGCAGGCGGCGAGGACGAGCGCGGCAGCGGTCAGGGCCGCGGCCGCGAGGGCTGATCTGCTGCTGCTCATCGAAATGCCAGACTCCTTCCGGCCCGCACGGCCGGTCCTGCCGGTGTTTCCGGTCTTTGGCACAGTCTTGAGTATGCGCAGTTGTATGCCAAGCCGACTCGGACACTGTCCAGTGTCAAATCCCTGACAGAGCCAGGGTCGAAGCGGGGGCGGCAGGCAACCTGCCGCCCCCGAACCTCGACCAGCTCGTCAACACGGGGTTAACGAGAACCTAAGAGCCCGACTTCTGATCGTAAGCCGTGCCCCAACCCCAGGCGCCCGATCCGAAGCCCCGCGACACCACGCGCTCGCGGTAGATATCGGAGACGACGTCGCCGTCGCCGCCGAGCAGGGCTTTGGTCGCGCACATCTCGGCACACAAGGGCAGCTTGCCCTCGGCAAGACGGTTGCGGCCGTACTTCTGGAACTCGGCGGCGGAGTGATCGTCCTCCGGACCGCCGGCACAGAAGGTGCACTTGTCCATCTTGCCTCGGCTGCCGAAATTGCCGGCCTGCGGATACTGCGGCGCGCCGAAGGGGCACGCGTAGAAACAGTAGCCGCAACCGATGCAGAGGTCCTTCGAGTGCAGGACCACCCCTTCCTCGGTCTCGTAGATGCAGTCCACCGGACAGACCGCGATGCAGGGTGCATCGGAGCAGTGCATGCAGGCGACCGAGATCGAGCGTTCGCCGGGCTTGCCGTCGTTGATCGTGACAACCCGGCGACGGTTGATGCCCCACGGCACCTCGTGCTCGTTCTTGCACGCGGTGACGCAGGCGTTGCATTCGATGCAACGTTCGGCATCACAAAGGAACTTCATTCGTGCCATCGCTCAGATCTCCTCAAGCAGCTTCGATTCGGCACAGGGTCGCTTTGGTCTCCTGCATGTTGGTGACCGAATCGTAGCCATAGGTCTGGGCCGTATTGCTGGCCTCGCCCAAGACATAGGGGTCCGCGCCCGTCGGGTACTTGCCCCTCTGGTCCTCGCCCATCCAGTGCCCACCGAAGTGGAATGGCATGAACGCGACCCCGCGGCCGACCCGTTCCGTCACCATGGCCATGACCTTGACCTTGGCTTCGTTCTCCGGGCCGTGGACCCAGACTTGCTGCCCGTCCTTGATGCCGAGATTGTTGGCATCGAAGGGGTTGATCTCCACGAACATGTTCTGCTGGAGCTCGGCGAGCCAGGGGTTGGAGCGAGTCTCCTCGCCGCCGCCCTCGTACTCGACAAGGCGCCCAGAGGTCAGAATCATCGGGAAATCAGCCGTGAAGTCCTGGTCCTGGATGGATTTGTACCGGATCGGCAGCCGGTACATCTTGCGGTCTTCGTAGGTCGGATAGTCCGGTACGAGATCGCGGCGCGAGGTGTAGAGCGGCTCGCGGTGCAGCGGCACCGGATCCGGGAAGTTCCACACCACGCAGCGCGCCTTGGCGTTGCCGAAGGGCGCGCAGCCGTGCTTGATGGCGACCCGCTGGATGCCGCCCGAAAGGTCGGTCTTCCAGTTGGTCTTGTCGCCGGCGATACCCTCGATGACCTGACGCTCTTGCGGCGTGAGATCCTTGTCCCACCCCAACTTCTTGAGCATGGCCATGGTGAACTCCGGATAGCCGTCCTGGATCTCGGAGTCGACCGGGTAGCTGCCTTCGGCCAGCAGGTTCTGGCCGTCCCGCTCGACGCCGAAGCGCGCGCGGAAGCAGAGGCCGCCTTCGGCCACCGGCTTCGAGGGGTCGTAGAGAATCGGCGTTCCCGGATGCTTCATCTCCGCCGTGCCCCAGCAAGGCCAAGGCATGCCGTAGAATTCGCCGTCCGCCGGACCGCCCACAGCCTGGAGCGATGTCCGGTCGAAGGTCGCCTGATTCTCCATGTGGAGCCGCAGGCGTTCCGGCGACTGACCGGTGTAGCCGATGGTCCACATGCCGCGATTGAACTCGCGGGTAATGTCCTCGATCAGGGGCTCGGTGCCGTTGATCTCGATGTTCTTGAACATCTCGTCGGCGAAGCCGAGCTTCCGGGCCAGGAGATAGAGGATCTCGTGGTCCGTCTTCGACTCGTAGAGCGGATCGAAGACCTTCTCGCGCCACTGGATCGAGCGGTTGGACGCGGTGACCGAGCCGTAGGTCTCGAACTGCGTCGCCGCAGGCAGCAGGTAGGTGCCGTCCTTCCTGTCCTGCATGACCGCCGTCATGGTCGGGTATGGATCGATCACGACCAGCAGGTCGAGCTTCTCCATCGCCTTCTTCATGTCCGGCAGACGGGTCTGCGAGTTCGGCGCGTGGCCGTCGAACACCATGGCCCTAAGGTTGTCGGGCTGGTCGATGTTCTCCTTGGCCTCGAGGGCGAGGTCGTACCAGCGCGAAACCGGCGTGCCCTTGCTCTCCATCAGCTCCTTGGAGGCGAAGCGGCCGAGCAGGTAGTCGTAGTCGACGTCCCAGACCCGGGCCCAGTGCTTCCAGGAGCCGGTCTTCAGGCCGTAGTAGCCAGGCAGCGTGTGACAGAGCACGCCGAGGTCGGTCGCACCCTGCACGTTGTCGTGGCCGCGGAAGATGTTGGTTCCGCCGCCGGCCGTCCCGATCACGCCGAGGGCAAGACCCAGAACGCAGTAGGCCCGGGTGTTGTTGTTGCCGTTGGTGTGCTGGGTGCCGCCCATGCACCAGATGATGGTAAAGGGGCGGTTGTTGGCCAGGGTCCGCGCGACGCGCTTGAGCTGGGAGCCCGGCACGCCGGTCACCCGCTCGGTCTCCTCCGGGGTCCACTTGGCGACCTCGGCCTTGATCTGGTCCATGCCCCAGACACGCGCCCGGATGAAGTCTCTATCTTCCCATCCGTTCTCGAAAACGTGCCAGAGAATGCCCCAGATCAGCGCCACGTCGGTGCCCGGGCGGAAGCGGACGAACTCGTCGGCGTGCGCCGCGGTCCGCGTGAAGCGCGGGTCGCAGACGATGAAGGCCGCGTTGTTCTCCTCCTTGGCCTTTAGCATGTGCTGCAGGGCCACGGGGTGCGCTTCGGCCGGGTTGCCGCCGATCTCGAAAATGGCGCGCGAGTTGTGGATGTCGTTGTAGCTGTTGGTCATCGCGCCGTAGCCCCAGGTGTTGGCGACACCCGCGACCGTGGTCGAGTGGCAGATCCGCGCCTGGTGGTCTCCGTTGTTGGAGCCCCAGAAGGCGTAGAACTTACGGAACAGATAGGATTGCTCGTTGTTGTGCTTGGCCGAGCCGAGCCAGTAGACCGAGTCTGGGCCGGACTGCTCGCGGATCTGGAGCATCTTGTCGCCGATCTCGTTGATCGCGTCGTCCCAGCTGATCTTCTGCCACTTGCCGCCGACCATCTTGACCGGGGTCTTGAGGCGTCGCTCGCCGTGGGCGTGCTCGCGCACCGCCGCGCCCTTGGCGCAGTGGGCGCCCAGGTTGAAGGGGCTGTCCCAGCCGGGCTCCTGTCCGACCCAAACCCCGTTCTGAACCTCGGCGATGACCGTGCAGCCGACCGAGCAGTGCGTGCAGACCGACTTGATCTGCTGAATCTCGCCGCCGCCGGAGCTCTGGGCTTCGGCTTTCTTGACCATTCCCGACGACAGACTCGCGGCCGCCACGGCACCACCGGCCGCGAGCCCCGAGCGCCTCAGGAAGGTCCGGCGGTCGATGGCACTGCCAACCACGCCTGCCAACGCCTTGGACAAACGGGGGCCATTCGCAACCCCATTCGTCTTTTTCGTAAGCATTGACCTCTCCTACGCTTGTTCCGTTTTCCGAAAAGCCAGTCTCGATCGGAGACCCGATCAGAACCTGGCCAGTTGGTAGTACTTCTTCACGTGGGCCGTCTCGCGATAGCCCGCGCTGCCGGGCCGGGCCGAAGCCGGCTCGTCCGCCTTGCCTTGCTTGGCGGAGAGCCCGACCGCGGCCATGCCGGCGGCGCCGGCCCCGAGGCCGGCTTTCTTGAAGAAGTCCCGGCGCCCGACCGGCGCCTTCTTCTTCTCGCTCATCTGCTCACCTATCCTTTCCTGGTGAACGCTTGTCGTGGGGTGATGGGACCAAGGCCGCGGGCACACCCCGAACCGCGCGGCCAAGCTCAAACCTAAGCCGCCATGGCGAAGGCTTGACTCTCGATTGACATGAACAGCCGGCCCAAGGTGCCGACCGGCATGTAGAAGACGGCCGAGGGCGAAGCCTCCATGTTCTCGAAGAACCGGGGCGCCCAACAGCCGATGTGATCGTCGAAGAAACGGCGCTGTGTCGCAAGGTCGGCCGGCTCGCCGAAGGCGCCGGTGATCAGGCCCGCCATCATGTCGCACAGCGCGGCGATGTGATCCTCGGATTCGGCGACGCCCTCGCCCCGGGCGATCCCGAGTTCGGCCATGTCGTCGCGCAGGCGGGCGAGCGGTTTCTCGTGGAGGAACCCCGTCAGGTAGTAAGAGCCGTAGGGGGTCAGCTCGCTCCCGCCGACGCCGATGAAGAGGTCGAAGTACTCCTGGGCGATCGCCTCGACCCGGCCGCCCTGCGCCGCCGCCCGAAGGGCGCGCAGGGTCGCGCTCAAATCCGTCTCGCTCCCCGCCGGCTCGTCGCTTCCCAAGCGCCGCAAGATCGCCAAGAGATCCTCGTCGGCCGGTCGCGACAGCAGGCGCGCGAGCAGCGCGTACCAATCGGCACGCAACTGATCTTCTTCAGAGATTTCAATGCTCACGGCGGCATCCGCCAAGTGACCAGTCCCTCCCGCGAAGCGGTCTGTTTTTCGTTGTCCCGATCTCCGAAACGGCTGCTGAAGTCGTCCCGGAGACCCGCACGAATAACCCTAAGTATCTGAGGGTTATCGCGATTATTAGACCGATTAGAAACCCAATCCGACACCGTGTCAACAGCGTGTCAACAGGTCGCCTGTCCGCTCCGGGACCGCTCTGCCGAACCAGGGTTGAAGAGCTGCGCGACCCTATCAACGCTGGGTTCGATCAGCTGTCGAATCGGCCCCAGCGCCGCCGGACCGCGCGGCCGGGAGGCGACTTCTCGACCGCCGCCGCGGGCCGCGCCTGCTCCGCGCCCGGGGGCTCCGGGGCCGCGGCGTTCGGGGCGCACGGCGGGGCGTGATCAAGCGACTCGGCAGCCTTAGCCTGCTGTTCTGCCGGCGCCGCCTCCTCGACCGCCTCCGCGGTAGCCTCGTCGGCCGCCTCCGGTTCCGCCTCTTCCGGGTCCGGCTTCTCCGGCGCCGGCATGCCCTTGCCGACCTCGTAGAGCGTCTTCAGGTTCTTCACCACCAGCGCCGCGTCGGTGAAGTCCTCGTCGTAGTCGTTCAGCCCGTCGAGGTTGGCGAAGACAGGGTTGAGACGCCAGAGCCTGCGCAGAGCGCGCTGCTTGAGCTCTTCGGGCACACCCTTCTGCAGAAAGACCGTGAAGTCCGACTCTCCGGTCAGGCTGTCGATGTCGGGCAGGGACTCGACCAGCGCCTCGACCTCGGCATCGCCCGGCGGCGCGGGCTCGCCGGCCGACGACCCTGGCGGCCCCGGCGTCGCGGCGTTCGTCTCGGCCTCGGGCGGCAGCTCGACGCGCCGCGTGCGCTTGAGCCTGGACCAGCGCGAAACGAAGCCTTTGTCGTCCTCGGCCATGACCGATCAGTCGAACCGGCCGTTGCCGCGGCCCGGCTCGCCGCCCGGGGGCCGACGGACGAAGCTCTCGTCGGGCCGGCGCGGGCCCTTTCGCTTGCGCTTGTAGAATGGCTCGTCCACGTGGTGCTCGTCGATGTAGGCCTGCACGAAGGCGACCACGCCCTCGGGCATGGCCACGGCCTCGACGATCTCCTCGCCGCTGTCCAGGTAATCCTGGGCCTCGTAGGGGCAGACCGTCACCAGGAAGGGCGTGACCTCGTGCTCGCACGCCGGGTCCTCGACGCTGCGCAGGCAGACGAAGACCCGCGGCGGCTCTTGGGAGAGGTTCACCCGGTACCCCTCGGTCTCTTTGCGAAACAGTTCCAGCGGCAAGGTGCCGGCGTGAAATCGGATCCAATCCTCGCCGCGCGCGAGCTCGAGCCAGGGGTCGCGCGGGTCGCGGGGCGCAGCACCCGGAATCACCGCGACCGGCCGCCAGGCATAGTCCTGCCAGGGATGGTCGCTCTCGCGCCGCTCGATCACCACGCCGAGCGGCAGGCTTTCCTGTCGCCGCACTTCGCCTCCCTAAAGACGTTCCCGGCGCCGACCGGGCGCCGCACTCCCCTTCATTTTACCGCCGGTTCCGGCGTTTGACAGGGCCGGCCTCAGCCGGCGACGGCGACCCCGGCTTCCGGCTCCTCACCGCTGCCGCCTCTCGCGTAGCCGAAGAAGGGCGACAGGCGGTCGCGGACCACCCGGTCCAGGGTCTCGGTCTCGTCCTCCTCGAAATAGTCGCGGTAGCCGCCGACCTTGGCCCGGCGCACCTTGAAGGACTGCGGGTTCCGGCTGTCGCCGGGCTTCATGCGCGAGCCCGACAGCCAGAACACCTTCTTCTGCTCCATCTTCTTCATGTTCTCGATCGAGGCGAAGGCGACCGCGCCCGCCAGTTCGGCGTCGCTGGCCGGCGTGCCGATGAAGTCCATGATCCGGCCGAGCACGGCCTTCGGGTCCTTGCGCATGTCCTCGTAGCGCACGACCAGGAAATCCTCGAACTTGTCCGCTTCCTCGGCCCAGAGGTTCATGAACTTGATCACGTTGGGCAGGCCGGACTCGGGCCGCATCACGAAGTCGTAGAGCGAGATGTCCTCGCCGTGCGTCGGGTAGGCGTTGAGCGCCTTCTTGCGCCGCCGCATGCGGAACTTCCACTGGAAGAACTGCGACACCGCGACATCGGCCGGGTCGCGGGCCAGAAGGACCACCTTCTTGCCATAGTAGTCCTTCTTGCTGTCCCCGTTGCCCGTATAGTCCTTGATGTAGTTGTCGTGCGAAAACAGGATCTTGGGGACCGCGGTATTCCTTCGATGCATGTTGTCGAAGGTGATCAGCTGCCGCTCGGCGAGACCGTGCTTGAGCTGATAGACCCGCGAGATCATCACCCTCAGCCAGGTGCGACCGCTCTTGCCGTAGGAAACGATGACGCAGTCTGCCTGCTTCAGCTTGGCCAACTCGTCGCGTCCCCTGATCCAGCGTTCGATCCGGACCTTGCGCGACTCGGGCAGGAAGAAGAGGACGAGCAGGATCAGCTCTCGCAGGAACTGGCTCAGTGCCGTGGACATGAGGCGAACGGCCTTTCGGGTGTGATTGCGATCATCTCTCTTCCAGGTCCCGGGCACGCGCCCGCGACGCTCGGCCGGTTCATGCGGCCAGCGGCGGCACCCGTTCGAGTACCTCGAAGGCGTCGCCGCGCACATGCTTGCGGGCCATCTCGTCGCGCAGCATGTCCTCGGTGATCACGCCTTTCTCCAGGCATTCGCGCAGCAGGCCGAAGAAGAAGCGCTCTTGGTTGGTATCGGGGTGCGCCCGGTAGTGGCCCAAGAGGCCGTAGACGCCGAACAGGCGCCGGCGGGCCTTGTCCAGCAGCCCGAGCAGGGTCGAGCCGGCCGGCTTGTCCGGCGGCGTGTAGTCGACCCGCAGGCCGGTCTTCCAGGGCTGGGTGCGCCGCTTCGTGTTGTGCAGCAGCTTGGTCTTCTTGGTCAGGCGGTCGAAGTCGTTCCATTCGTTCTCAAACAGGGCGATGGATTCGCGCGGCTCATTCTTGAGGCCGATCCAGTCCGCATAGTCGAGTTCCCGGGTAAAGAGCTTGTCGAAGCTCTCCTCGGCGCGCCAGTGGGTCAGCTTGGCGCAGTCCAGCAGCATCACGCTGGTCGCCATGCTGTCCGACTTGCCCAGCACCCCGCGCGGCCGGCACATGATCGCCGCGCCGCCCATATCGCGGCTCAGCAGGTCCCAGATATCGCCGACCGCGAAGACGTCGGGGTCGGTGATCACGGCGCGGCCCTGGTAGCCCATCAGCTCCGGCGGCAGGAAGCGCAGAGGGGTGAAGGACTGCAGGTCATCGTAGTCCCAGATCCGGGTGCCGCCATCGCGCAGATAGGGCTGCCCGTCGTGCCGGCGCAGAAAATCGTAGTCCTTGGTATCGATAATCCGGACCTCGAACTTGTCGGCGTGTCGAGAGTTGCGCTTGAACGCGTACTGCCCTACGAGGGCCCCGACCATCTGCTTGTGATTGCTATGGATGAATACCTGATAGTCCATAGATTCCGCTCCTTCGCGAAAACTACTCCGGCCGATGGCAATTGTTGTGCGGGCCAGGGTCTTAACATTCGATTTGCCGCTTCACAACAGGGTAGGGCTTTACGGTGCTGGCTCCCGACGGTCAAGCCGCGCCGAACAGTCCGTGGATGCGCCGGACCACCTTGTCGAGGTCGTCGGGCGCGCCCGAGCGGCCCGTTGGAAAGGGCGCGCCGAGCCAGACCGCGAGGCCGCGCTCGACCAGGGCGCGCTGCACGGCGGTCAGGTCGCGGGAACTGAAAAACAACCGATTCAACGCGGCGGCCCGGTCGGCGTTGACGGGCGCTCCGGGGCCCCAGCCAGCCAAGCCCAGGGCCCGGGCCAGGTCCGCGAGGGGGGCCATGCGCACCGGCGGCGCGAAGATTGCCAGCGGCCTGCCGAGTCGCGCAACCTCGACCATCATCGATACGCTGTCGCCGGTCACCACGAAGCGGTCGGCCAGGGCGAGCAGGCCCGCATAGGGATTCTCGGGCGCGTCCGGGCGCCAGGCGTGGAGTCTGGCGTTGGCCGGCAAGGCCGCCTCCAGAGCGCGTACCGCCGGCTCCGGGGTCCGCCGGCTGGTGGTGAAGTAGAGCGTCCCGGGCCCCTCCGCGCTGGTTTCAGTCGCCTTGCGGACGCCGGCGACCAGTTCCGCCATGGCCGCCGCATCGACCCGGAAGGGCCGCGTCTTGCCGCCAACCAACACCGCCGTCAGGGGCCTCGGCAGGTCGGCGAAGCGGGGCGACCACTCCTCCCGGCCCGCTTCGATCCGCGCCCGGTCGGGCCGCATCAGCGGCAGGGCCAGCGGCACCACGCGCTCGTCGTCCGGGACCCGGAACTGGGGCGGGGCGACGACGAGGTCGAAAGTCGCCGGGCCGCCGCGCGGCCGGCCGACCATCACCACCTTGGCACGGTCGCCCGACTGGCGGCGCAGCCACACCGCGGCCATGGCCGGACGCCGGCCGGCGGTGATCACGAGATCGGGCCAGGGGGGTTCGAGGCGCGCGGAGCTCTCCAGGTCGATGTGGTGCAGGGAAGGCCGGAAGCGCGGCTTGCCCTCGACGAAACGGGGCTTGAACTTCAGCATCTTGCGCTCCAGCGGCCAGCCCAGATGCTCGGCGACGATTTCCGCTTGCGCGTTGTCGCCCAGCTTGTCCCCGAGAACCAACCAGACCCGCGGGAGCCGATTGGTCGGTCGGCCCTCGGCCGGGGGGTCTTCCAAGGAGCGGTCGATTGGTTCTTGCATCCGGGTCTTGAGGGGGCTGCTTCGCCTTTGTGTTTCCGGCTACCCTTTGTTAAGGAGTGCGAAACCAGACTTGCCGAGGGGCGGTGACGAACGAGCTTGTGCGCAGGCCCGGCGGCGCCTGCCGGCAGCTCGCAAGCGCCGCTGGCGCGGCATCACGGCGTCTGCTAGGACAGGCGAGATCAGCCGTACAATAGGCGTCCTCCCGGGCGAGACAAGCAGCTTGATGGAAGAGTTCGCGCGTCGATGAGAAGCATCTTTCGGATATTCATGTCGCTCGACGCGAGCACGCGGTGGACCGTGCTGTTCTTTCTGCTGCTATCGTCCCTGACCGAGGGGTTCGGCATTGCCAGCCTGCTGCCGCTCCTGTCGATGATCGACCCGAACGCCACGGAAGATCCCTCGCCGCTCACGGAAGCCGTCGAGAAGGCGCTCGCCTTAGTCGGGCTCGAGCCGACGCTCGTGACGCTGCTCCTATTGCTGGTCGGCATGGCCTTCGCGACGGCCTTGTTGAAGATGGTGGCAGCGCGTCACGTCGGCTTCGCCGCCGTCGCGCTGGTGACGCGCATGCGAAAGCGGATCATCGAAAACCTCCTCTCGGTGAACTGGTGGTTCTTCACCCACCAGCCCGTCGGCCGCTTCTCCAACGCCATCAGCCTGGAAGCGGCCCGCTCGGCCCAGGCCTACATGCTGGCCGTACAGTTCTTCGCGAGCGCGCTGCGCTGCTTGCTCTATATCGGCCTGGCGATATTGATATCCTGGAAGCTCGCGCTCTTCGCCGCAGGGATCGGCGTCGTGCTCATCTTGGTCCTTAATCCCCTGGTCCGGCTCTCCAAGCGCGCCGGCCGGCGGCAGACCAAGCACACGCGCCAGCTCGTCATCGACCTCAACGATGCCCTGATCGGCATCAAGCCGATCAAGGCCATGGCCCGCCAGGGCCAGTATGCCGAGCTGTTCCAAGACCGCCTGGCGCGCCTGAAGAAGGCGCTGCGCCTTCAGGTCGTCAGCGCCTTCTTCATGAGCGCGGCACGCGAACCGATCTACGTCACCTTCATGGCGATCGGCTTCTACATCGCGGTCACCGTCTGGGCGGTTCCGCTCGCCATCCTCCTGGTCATGGGGGTCATGACCAAGCGGACAGTCCGGGCCATCGCCGAGCTTCAGAAGGTCCAGCAGGAGGCGGCGATCGTCGAGGCCGCCTACGATTCGGTGCACAGTATCCTGGACGAGGCGGTGGAGAATCGGGAGCCGCCGGGCGGTACCAAGAAGCCGACTCTCGAGCAGGGCTGCAGTCTGCACAACATCTCCTTCTCTTTCGGCGGCAAGCCGGTTCTCGACGGCGTTTCCTTGGAGATCCCAGCCAACAAGGTCACCGTCCTGATCGGCGCTTCCGGCGTCGGCAAGACCACGCTGACCGACATCCTTCTGGGCTTCTACCAGCCGCAGGAGGGCGAGGTGCTGATCGACGGCACCCCGCTTCCAGAGATCAACCTGCAGGCCTGGCGCAGCATGATCGGCTACGTGCCCCAGGAACTCATCCTGTTCAACGACACGATCCTGAACAACATCACCCTGGGGGACCGGTCGCTCAGTGCGGAGCGGGCCGAAGCGGCGCTCAAGGCCGCTGACGCTTGGGATTTCGTGCGCGAAACCCCGAACGGCATCATGACCGTGGTCGGCGAACGCGGGCTAAAGATCTCCGGCGGCCAACGCCAGCGCATCGCCCTGGCCCGTGCCCTTGTGCACGACCCGAAGCTCTTGATTCTCGACGAGGTGACCAGCGCCCTCGACCCGGAGACCGAGCAGGCGATCTGCCGGAACATCCGCGACATTGCCGGCGGCCGGACGATCCTTTCGATCACCCATCGTCCGGCCTGGCTCGAAGCGGCCGACCAGGTCTACGAGCTCGGCACCGATCAAGCAGAGTCCGAGCGGGAAGAAGACGCGGAAACGGCGATTATCTGAGCCAGGGTCCCATTGCAGCGCGTCGCGGGGGAACGCGTCACGGGTCGACGAAGTGCGGCTCGGGGCGCCGGAATAGATCCTCGAAGTGAACCAAGACCGGCTCGCCCAGGGGGCAGGGCCGGCCGGCCCGAAAGGCCCACTCGCCGCGGTCGCAGTCGTCGGCCGAGACGTAGCCGTTGAGATAGAACCGCCGGTCGCCCCGGGACCGGTTGGGGCCCGAGCCGTGGACCAGATAGAGGTTCCAGAAGGCGAGATCGCCGGGCTCCAGTTCCAGGTGGATCTTGCTCGCCGGATCGATCCCGGCGCGCGCCACGTCGGCGTCGTCGAGCGGCCGGTCCATGATCGGCCCGGCATCGGCCAGGCTCAGTTCGCCCAGCCTGTGACTTCCCGGAAAGATCGTCATGGCGCCGCTCGACCGATCATGGGCGTCGATCGCCAGGCCGGTCTGCACGTAGGCCCGCTCGGTCCGGCGGTAGGCCTCGCGCGGCCGGCGGAACCGGATGTCCTGGTGATAGCCAAACTCGGCCCCGGCCGCTCCCGGCGGCTTCCAGTGGAGCTGGTTGATGATCTGCTTGATGTCCGGCCCGAGGAGCGGTCCGAGCAGGTCGAAAAGGCGCGGGTCGGTCCGGACCGCCGCGAAGGTCTCGTCGAAGTAGGAGGGCCACTGGACCATGCGGACGATCTTGCCGAGGTTCGGATCCTCGCCAAGGCGGAACAGCGTGTTCTGATGCCGAAAAGAGGCCCCGTAGGCCAGCCCCTGGGCGTAGCTGCGGTCGAAGGCTTCGGCCAGATCGGCGATCTCCGCCGCCGAAAAAAGGCCCCTAACGACCGCGTAGCCGAACTCCCGATAGTGGGACAGCGAATCGCTCGACACCATCACTTCGCCCTCGCCACGAATGGCATGATCAGGAACATTCTGCCATGCTACCGGATCGATTTGAATATCTTGTTACAATAATACCATAGAATGGCACAAACTGGCACGAATACTTTGTTTTTACTGGAATAATACTGACGTGGTTAATGTAATTAGCCATAAACCGTCTTGAAGTCGCAATCCGCGGCTCCATTGACGGCGTTCCAGGCCGTGCTAAACACCCTCGCGCTCAATCGGGCAGGGCCAAACGAGTCGAGACAGCGAGATGGCAAGAGTTCTTTTCGGATGGGAGTTCGGCGGCGGCCTGGGCCATCTGACCACCCTGCTGCCGATCGCCGAGGGCCTGGCCGGGGATCACGAGGCGGTCTTCGCGGTCAAGCACCTGGGCGACTCGCAGCGCTTTCTGACCGGCCGGGGCGGGCCCGTCGCGGATTCCATGCTGCTTCAGGCGCCGCGGTGGCCGACCGTCTACCAGCCGAAGGACCCCAGGGCGCTCGCCCATAGCCACGCCGACACCCTGCGCAACCACGGCTACCACGATCCCGCTCTGCTGCTGGGACAGGCGCGCGGCTGGCAGGCCATCATCCGCCTGGTCGAACCCTCGCTGGTGGTCGCCGACTACAGCCCGACGCTCCTGATGGCGGCGCGGGGCCAAGTTCCGACGCTCGCCGTGGGCACGGGCTACAGCATTCCCCCGCCGGGGCAACCCTGCCCGCCCATGCGCCCCTGGGAGACCGAGGTCCCGGCCTCGAGCCGGACCGCCGAGCGGGAGGTTCTGCAGGCGGTGCAGAGCATCCAGAAGCAGCTCGGCGTCCGCCCGGTCGACCACCTCGCCGACATCTTCAACGGCGACGCGACCTTCGCCTGCACGATTCCCGAGTTCGACCCCTACCGCGCGTTCCGCCGGGAGCCGCCGCTGGCGCCCTACAACGTGCCCGCCTTCGGCGCGGTCCGCCCCTTGGAGACCCGGCCCGAGAACCGGGTCTTCGTCTACCTGCCGGCCAACAATCGGCACCTCGCGACCACGCTGGACGCGATCGTTAGGCTGAAGCTGCCCGGCGACGTCTTCGTTCCGGGCATCGATGCGGGCCTTCGGCGGCGTTTCGAGTCGTCTTCCCTGACGTTCCACGACCGCCCGCTGCCGCTGGAGCAGGTCCTGCCTGAATCGCGCATCGCGATCCACCACGGCGGCCACGCCACGGCCTTCGCCGCGCTGCGCGCCGGCACGCCGCAGCTGCTGCTGGTCAACAACCTGGAGCGGCTGGTGACCTCCTACGGCCTGCACCAGCTGAACTGCGCGATCACGGTCAACGCCGACGGCAAGCTGACGGTCGAGAGCGTGATGGGCTACCTGCGCCGGCTCCTGGACACGGCCGAGACACGGAACGCGGCGACCGCGACCGCCGAAAGGCTGGCCGCGCAGCCGCCGTCGGATCCGGTCGGAACCATCCTGGACACCTGCCGGGACTTGATCGGGAAGGTCTAATCGAGAGCGGCGGCGAAGCGTTCCGCCGCCGCCAAGTCATCGGGCCGGTTGGCGTTGAAGAAGGGGTCGAGCGGCCCGGCGTCCGTGGCCAGGGCCTCGAAAGTCACGGTGGCCAGGCGGTAGCGGCCGGTCCAGACGTCGACCTTGCGGCCGCCCTCCTCGCCCAGGAACCGCGCCAGGTCGTCTTTCAAGCCGAGCGGCCACAGACCGAAGACCGGGTGGGCCTGGCCCTGCGAGGCGGCGCAGGCCAGGTCGGCGCCCTCCGCCGACACGGCGTCAAGCATGCGACGGACCAGATCGCGCGGCAGGAAGGGCGCGTCGCAGGCGAAGCTGGCCAGCCAGGCGCAGTCCGGCGCGTTGCGGGAAACCCAGTCGAGACCGGTCAGGATGCCGGCCAGCGGCCCGGCGAAGCCCTCGACCACGTCGGCGGCGACCGGCAGGCCGAAGGTCTCGAAGCGGGCCGGATCGCCGTTAGCGTTCAGCACCAGGGGTCCGACCTGGGGCCGCGCGCGCTCGATAACCCGCTCGAGGATCGAGCGGCCGGCCAGCAGGCGCAGTCCCTTGTCGCCGCCCCCCATGCGCCGCGAGAGCCCGCCGGCCATCACCACGCCGGCGACCGCCGCGCCTTCAGTCATCGCCGCCCCGGCCCGCCTTGCGCTGGTGCCGGGCGTCCTCCTCGGCGACCGCCGCGGGATCGCCGTCGAAGACGATGCGCTCCTCGCCGGCCAGGGCGATGAAGCGCTTGCCCTTGGCCCGGCCGACCAGGGTCAGGCCGGCCTGGCGCGCCAGATCCACGCCCCAGGCCGTGAAGCCCGAGCGGGAGATCAGGATCGGCACGCCCATCTGGACCGTCTTGATCACCATCTCCGAGGTCAGGCGGCCGGTCGTGTAGAAGATCTTGTCGTCGGGCGCGATGCCTTCGAGGAACATGTAGCCGGCGATCTTGTCGACCGCGTTGTGGCGGCCGACGTCCTCCATGTAGACCAGGGGCCGGTCGCCCCGGCAGAGCACGCAGCCGTGGATCGCCCCGGCGCCGAGGTAGAGGCTGGGCGCCTGGTTGATCTTGCGCGACAGGGCGTAGATCCAGGATGTCTTGAGCCGGGCCTCCGCCGGCAGGGCGACCTCTTCGAACTTCTCCATCAGGTCGCCGAACACCGTTCCCTGGGCGCAGCCCGAGGTGCGGATCTTCTTCTTGAGCTTCTCCTCGTAGTCGGTCTGCCGCTCGGTCCGGACCACGACCACCTCGAGCTCGTCGTCGTGCTCGATCGCGGTGATCACGTCGTCGGGCCGCAGCATGTTCTGGTTCAGGAGATAGCCGACGGCGAGGAAGTCCGGGTAGTCGGCGATCGTCATCATGGTGACGATCTCCTGGCCGTTCAGGAACAGCGTCAGCGGCCGCTCGACCACTACCGAGGTCTCGACCGCCTGGCCGTCCTGGTCGACGCCCGGCACGCGCACGGTCAGGCGCGGGTCCTCGGGGTCCGGCGCCAGCAGGAACTCGGTCCGCGCCGCCGGGTCGGCCGTCTTACTTCCCGACCGCGCGTGCTGTCTGACTTCCCGGCGCTTGGATTGGGCCTCCGCCACGGCGGCCTCTCCCTCCAGATCTAGAACGGCGGCAATTCTGCGCCCCGGGGCCCGCCGCCGCAAGCAGACCCACGCTGACCTGCTAGCTTTACGCAACCCTGCGTTTTTTGTAAAAAATGCATACCTTTTCATTTTTTTGCGCGCTTGATGCAGGATCTCACCGACGCCTTCGCCACGGCCTTCGGCCTGATCGCCGGTCTCGACCCCGACCTGGTGGAGATCGTCGCCCTGTCGCTCAGGGTCAGCCTGACCGCGGTCGCCCTGGCCGCCCTGATCGGCCTGCCGCTCGGCGCGGCTCTGGCCCTCTTCCGCTTTCCCGGCCGCGAGGTCCTGAACGTCGCGCTCAACGCCCTGATGGGCCTGCCTCCGGTCGTGGTCGGCCTCTTCGTCTATCTCATGCTGTCGCGCGCCGGCCCCTTGGGCGTGCTGGGCCTGCTGTTCAGCCCGACGGCGATGATCATCGCCCAGTGCCTCCTGGTCGCCCCCATCGTCGCGGCCCTGTCGCGCCAGGTGGTCGAGGATCTCTGGGCCGAGTACCAGGAGCAGCTCCAGTCCCTCGGCTGCGGCCCGGCCCGGGCGATCCCGACCTTGCTGTGGGACGGCCGGACCAGCCTGGTGACCGTGGTCCTGGCCGGTTTCGGGCGGGCCAGCGCCGAGGTCGGGGCCGTCATGATCGTCGGCGGCAACATCGACCACGTGACCCGGGTCATGACCACGGCGATCGCTCTGGAGACCTCGCGCGGCGACCTCGCGCTCGCGCTCGGCCTCGGCCTGATCCTCATGCTCCTCTCCCTGGCGATCAACGGCGCGGCCTACGCGGTCAGCCGCGCGTCCCGTCCGGCGGCGGCCTAGGGCGGCCTAGGGCGGCCATGGCGCAAACGGCGATCTTGCCCGGCGTGGCAGAGGGCCTCTGCTACCAGCGCCGCGGCCGCCGGCTGATCGACGGCCTCAGCTTCACGATCCACGAGGGCCCGCGCACCGTCCTGCTGGGGCCCAACGGCGCGGGCAAGAGCCTGACCCTTCGATTGCTCCACGGCCTGCTCCGGCCGAGCGCCGGACGGATCGCCTGGCAGGGCGTCGAGCCGCGCCGGCGCCAGGCCATGGTCTTTCAGCGCCCGGTCATGCTGCGCCGCTCGGCGGCGGCCAACATCGATTTCGCGCTGGTCCTGCGCGGCCTCGGCGCGCAGGACCGCCAGCGCCGGCGCGACGAGGCGCTCGAGCGCACCGGCCTGGGCAAACTGGCCGCCAGCCCGGCACGGGCGCTGTCGGTCGGCGAGCAGCAGCGCCTTGCGCTCGCCCGGGCCTGGGCGGTCCGGCCGCAGGTGCTGTTCCTGGACGAGCCCACCGCCAGCCTCGACCCGGCCGCGACCCGCGCCGTCGAGGCCATCGTCGCCGACATTCGGGAGAGCGGCACGAAGATCGTCATGACCACCCACGATCTCGGCCAGGCCCGACGGCTGGCCGACGAGGTGCTCTTCCTCCACAACGGCCGCCTGGTCGAAACGGCCGCGGCCGAGCGGTTCTTCGACGCGCCGCGGAGCCCCGAGGCCGACGCCTTCCTCAAGGGAGAATTGCTATGGTGACGTTCTTCGGACGACGGGTTCTCGCCCTCTGCGCGGGCCTCGCCCTCGCCGTTCCGGCCCTGCTTGGCGGAGCCCAGGCGAGCGAGCGCTTCATCGTCCTGGCCTCGACCACCTCGACCGACAACTCGGGGCTCTTCGCCCATCTTCTGCCAAGCTTCACCGCGAAGACCGGGATCGAGGTCCGCGTGGTGGCGCTCGGCACCGGTCAGGCGCTGCGCCTGGCCGAGCGCGGCGACGCCGACGTCCTGCTGGTCCACCACAGGCCGTCGGAGGACCGCTTCGTCGCCGAGGGCCACGGCAGCGCGCGCCACGACGTCATGTACAACGACTTCGTGATCCTCGGCCCGCGGGCCGACCCGGCGGGCATCGCCGGGCTCTCCGACGCCCCCGAGGCACTGGTGCGCATCGCCGCGCAGGGCGCCGTTTTCATGTCGCGCGGCGACGACAGCGGCACCCACAAGAAGGAGCGCGACCTCTGGCGGGCAGCGGGAGTCGATGTCGAGGCTGAGAGCGGCGGCTGGTACCGCGAGACCGGCTCCGGCATGGGCGCGACCCTAAACACGGCCGCGGCCCAGGGCAGCTACCTCTTGAGCGACCGGGCAACCTGGACCGCCTTCCGAAACAAGGGCGACCTCGCGATCCTGGCCGAGGGCGACCCGCGCCTGTTCAACCCCTACGGCGTGATCCTGGTCAGTTCGGAGCGCCACCCCCACGTCAAGGCGGCGGCCGGCCAGGCCTTCATCGACTGGCTGATCTCGCCCGAGGGCCAGGCGAAGATCGCCGCCTTCAAGGTCGGCGGACGCCAGCTCTTCTTCCCCAACGCGGGCGGGTCCTGAATCCCTGCGAGCGGCGCCTGCTCCCGTGCTATGGCTTCGGGCCATGGTCCGGTTCCCGACCCTCTTCGCCCTCGCCGTCCTGGCCCTCGGCGCCGCGCCGCCAGGGCGCGCCGAGGAACCGCCTCTGCTGCGCGACCTGGTCGCCGGCGGCGCGCTGCCGCCGCTGGCCGAGCGCCTGCCGGCGCTGCCCCGCCGCGACCTGCCGCAGCGCGAAGCTTGGCGCGAAGGGCGCTACGGCGGCACCCTGCGCACCCTGACCCGCGCCGGGCGGGACGCCCGCGACCTGGTCATGTTGGGCTATGCGCGCTTGATGGTCTGGGACGAGGATTTCCGCCTGCGGCCCGATATCCTGGCCGAGGTGGAGGTCGATGAGGGCCGCGTCTTCACGCTGCACCTGAGACCGGGCCACCGCTGGTCCGACGGCCACCCCTTCACCGCCGAGGATTTCCGTTTCTGGTGGGAAGACGTGGCGACCCATCCGGAGCTGAGCCGGAGCGGCCCGCCCCGCGAGCTCCTCGCCTCCGGCCGCCCGCCGGTCTTCGAGGTGCTCGGCGAGACCGCGGTCCGCTTTACCTGGGAGACCGCCAACCCCCACTTCCTGCCGGCCCTGGCGGCGACCCGCCCGCCCTTCATCTACCGGCCCGCGCACCGCCTCAAGGCCTTCCATCCTCGCTACCGCGATCCGGCGGCGCTGGAGGCCGAGGCGACGGACGCGGGCCTCGCGGGCTGGGTCGCGCGGTTCCGCCGCGAGGACAGCCCCTTCCGCTTCGACAACCCGGAACGGCCGACGCTGCAGCCCTGGGTCCTGCGCACCCGGATCCCGGGCCAGCGCTTCGAGGCCGAGCGCAACCCCTACTTCCACCGGGTCGACGGCCGCGGCCGACAGCTTCCCTACATCGACCGCGTGGTCCTGACGCGCAGCCGCCAGGCCCTGATCCCGGCGCAGGCGGCGGCGGGCGCGGTGGACCTCCAGGCGCGCGGGTTGGCCCTGGCCGACTTCGCCCTGCTGAAGCAGGCCGAGTCGCGCGGCGCGATGACCGTCCGGCTCTGGCCGATCGGCCGCGGCGCGCAGCTGGCGCTCTATCCGAACCTCAACGCCGCCGACCCCCTATGGCGCCGCCTGCTGCGCGAGCCGGACTTCCGGCGCGCCCTCTCGCTGGCGATCGACCGCGGGCGGATTAACCGCGCGGTCTACCAGGACCTGGGCCTGCCCGGCGCCAACACGGTCCTGCCGGCGAGCCCGCTCTACCGTCCGGCGCTGCGGGCCGCCTGGGCAGAGCACGATCCGGAGCGGGCCGGCCGGCTGCTCGACGGACTGGGGCTCGCCGGTCGCGATTCCGACGGGGTGCGGCTGACGGCCGACGGCACCCGCCTGGCCCTGGCGGTCGAGGCCGGCGACGCCGATCCCCGCGAGGTCGACGTGCTGGAGCTGATCGCCGAGGACTTCTGGGCGGTCGGCGTGGAGCTGCTGATCCGGACCACCGGACGGCAGAACTTCCGGCAGCGCGTCAAGACCGGCGCGGTGCCGCTCAGCATCTTCTACGGCCTGGCGAACGGGCTGGCGACCGCCGCCATGAGCCCCGCCGAGCTGGCGCCGACCAGCGACCGGCAGAACAACTGGCCGCTCTGGGGCCGCCACACCGAGAGCGGCGGGCGGGCCGGCGAGCCGCCCGACCTGCCGTCGGCGGTCCGCCTGCTCGCGCTCTACCGGGACTGGACGCAGGCAGAAAACGAGGCCGCCCGGATCGCGGCCTGGCGGGCGATGCTCGAGATCCACGCCGAGCAGGTCTTCACCATCGGGCTCGTCGGGCAGGTCTTCCAGCCGGTCGTCGCCAGTCGGCGCCTGCGCAACCTGCCCGAAGCCTTCCCTTACCTCTATCAGCCGGGCGCCTACTTCGGCCGGGCCCGCGCGGACACCTTCTGGTTCGACGGCTGACCCGTCCGGATCGGACTGGTTCTCAGTGCTGGAGGGGCGTGACGCGGGTCAGCTCGAACCGCTCCCGCCCGATCTAGTCTTCGGGCGGACCGCTACGTCGAAGCCGAGGGTGATGCACTCGCGCTCGGCGTGCTCGTTGTGGAGCGAGCGCGGCAGCCAGGAGGGAAACAGGATCAGCGAGCCGCTCTCGAGGCCGACGACGGCGCTGGTCGCGTTGATCTCGGTCACCGCCTTGTAGCGGATATCGACGCCGTTGGTCTGCATGCGCGGATCGTGGAAAACCACCGCGCTGTCGCTGGGCGTCTGCACCGCGTAGACGCCGCTCAGGAAGTGGTGGGGCTCGAGCCGGCGGCCGTTGGCGCTCTGCCACCTGGGTTCGATCTCGGCCCAGCAGCGCGAAATACGGAAGCTCTCGCTGTCAACCTCGAGCTCCTCGACGATCTCCCGCGCGGCGGCTTCGATCTTGCGGCTGAGCGGCAGCAGCTGCGGCCGGGTATGGAGGTCCTCCAGCACCCGCCGGCCGAGCCAGCCGCCCGCTTGGCCCCGCTCCCGGGCGATAATGGTCATGACCGCCTGGTTGACCAGGCGCGCCTCTCGCTCGGAGAGCGCGTGGGTCCAGACTTTCGTCGGGAACAGTGCGATCGAGTTTCTACGGGCAAACATGACCGGCAAAGTTGCTGCTTGTCCTCGGCGTCTTCCCAAAACACGGGATCTACTTCGCTGCCGCCCTTATTACTTCGCCATTCCGGCAGTAAGGTGCGACATTATGGCGATTTCTTGTCACTGAATATGTGACTTAAATCAAAGTGTACCACATTTGTGGGAACAATGCTTGTAAGGAAAATTGCCGATGCCCGGCGACCGCGGCCGATACTTTACCAGTGACCGCCCCCGGTGACCGCCGGATTTTCCGGGCCCAACCGTCCGCGCGTGCCCGTCCGGGCCTCTCTATTCCCCCTTCGCCCGGCTCATCCGCCGGCCCGCCCGGCGAACATGATGGTGAAGCCGAGGCTGATTCTCTCGCTTTCGCCTCCGTTCCGGTCGAACGAGTGCGGCAGCCTCGAGGGAAAAATGATCAGCGCGCCCGGCTGCGCCTCGATGTGGGCGTTGCGCGAGTTTTGGGCGTTGGGCTCGGAGAACGTCGGCTCCACGCCGTCGGTTTGCGGCCTGGGGTCCTGGAACACCAGACCGCTGCCGCCGAGGGGAACCTGTGCGCAATAGATGCCGCTGAGGTAGTTGTCGGGGTGCGTCTGCATGCGCTGAGGCGCGCCGCCGGGCGGCGTCACGTCGGCCCAGAGCGCGGTGATGCGGAAGGAGTCGTACTCGGCCTTAAGGTGCTGCAGCACCGCTTCGGCGGCCTCGCGGATTAAGCCGGTCAGGGGCTGGAACGCCGGGTCCTCCTGAAGCATCGTGCCGGTCTGCCAGGTTTCGCCCGGGCCGGGCGCGGGTTTCGCCGCCCGTTCCCGCTCGATCGCCGGCATCAGGCTCTCGTTTACGGCCGCCGCGTCTTCGGGACGCAGGGCGTGCACCCACAGCGGGACCGGGAAGAGCTTAACTATACTGGCATTCGCGAACATCTTACCCCCCTCGCAGGCTCTGGCAGGCGGACACGGCCGGCCGCGGCCGCGGGCGCGCACTCTATAAAGGCCGGCGGCGCCGGCGCAAGGCCGGACCTGCGCGTCAGGGTCCGTTGAGCTGGATCCGCCCGAGCCCGGAGACGTCGTAGCCGCCCATCTGCTCGGCGCGGGCTAGGAACGCGCCGCTGCGGGCGAAGGCGAACAGCGTCTGAACCGGCGCTTCGAAATAGTCGCGCCGCCGGATCAGCAGGTCGTAGCGCTCGCGCATCAAGGGCAGGAAGTCGAGCTTGAGCGACCGCGCCACGGCTTCGACGGCGAGGCCCGCGTCGGCGCGGCCTTCGAGGATCGCCAGCCCCAGGTCCAGCTCGCTGCGCGCCGTCTCGGTCGCGAAGCGCAACCGCTCCGGCTCGACGCCTGCCGACGCCAGCAGGTGGGCGAACAGCCGCCGGGATCCTGCTCCTTCCTGCCGTTTCACGACCCGCGGCGCGGCGCCGCCGGGCCCGGCCAGGTCGGCGAGGCCGCGGACGCCGAGCGGATTGCCGGGAGCGAGCACCAGGCCCTGGGTGCGCCAGGCCCACTCGATCAGCACCAGCCCGGCGGGCGGCATGGCCTGGCGGACCGCGTCGATGTTGAAGCGCTCGCTGTCCGGATCGAAGAGGTGCAACGCGGCAACCTGGGCCTCGCCCTCGGCGAAGCGCGCGAGGCCGTCGAGACTGCCGCCGGCCAGCAGCGCCAGGCCGCAGCCCGACTCCCGCACCGCCCAGTCGAGCAGAGGATCGTGGCTGCCGACGATGACCGCCGGCGCCGCCGCGGGCGCGCCGGTCTCGCCGCGGGCGCCGCCGGCCAGCCAGGTGTCGATCTGCTCCCGGGAGAACAGCCACTTGCCGGTCACCTTGGTGCAGGGAATGGCCTCCTGGCGCACAAGTTCGTAGACCCGCCGCTCCTTGATGCGAAGATACTCGGCCACTTCCCGCGTGGTCATGAAGTCGTGCACGCCTTCCGCCCCTCCTGCCGCGCCAGGGTATAGGATCGGCGCCGCGCCGGCCCAAGAAAATCGGGACGCGCGGCAGCACGGACGGAGTCTTGGACCGCGGGGGCGCTGTGGTATACCAACGCCTGCCTAGAGCAGGTCCGGGTTTGACTGAATCGCCACAGGTGATCCATCAAACCCGGTGAATCCGCTCTAGATCAGGGCGCAAGAGCAAGACCAGGGCCGGCAAGCGGCCCCCGGGGAGAGAAGCGTGATGAAGATGCGCGGCAAGACGCTGCTGGTGTGCGATTGCGAAGCCACCATGCCGCTCGACGAGGCGAAGCTTTCCAAGGCCTGCGCCGCCGCCGGCGGCGACGGCGCGCTGGCGTTGAACAGCCAGCTGTGCCGGGCGCAGCTCGGCAACTTCCAGCAGGCCGTCGCCGGCGAAGCGCCGGTCCTGGTCGCCTGCACCCAGGAAGCCCCGCTGTTCACGGAAGTCGCCCAGGAGGACAACCCCGAAGCCGAACTCGCCTTCGTCAACATCCGCGAGAACAGCGGCTGGTCCGAGGCCGCCGGCGGGACCGACGCCACCGCCAAGATCGCCGGCCTTCTCGCCGAGGCCGCCCTCGAGGTCACCCCGACGCCGGCCGTCGCCCTGGAATCCAAGGGCGTCTGCCTGGTCTACGGCCGCGACGAGGTGGCGATCGAGGCAGGCAAGCGCCTGAACGGCCGCCTGGAGGTGACCGTCCTGCTCGACCGGCCCGAGGACGTGCCGGCGCCCGGCCTGATGGACGTCCCGGTGTTCCGCGGCACGATCGTCCGCGCCGAGGGCCATCTGGGGAAGTTCGGGGTCAACGTGAACGCCTACGCGCCCACGATCCCCGCGTCGCGTCAGCGGCTGGCCTTCGAGGCGCCGCGGGACAACGCCTACTCGGAGTGCGACCTGATCCTCGACCTGACCGGCGGCACGCCGCTGTTCCCGGCCAAGGAGCGCCGCGACGGCTACTTCCGGCCGGACCCGGGCGATCCGGTGGCGGTCGAGAAGGCGCTGTTCCAGATCGCCGACATGGTGGGCGAGTTTGAGAAGCCGCGCTACGTCCACTTCGACGCCGGCCTCTGCGCCCATTCGCGCAGCCGCAAGACCGGTTGCACCCGCTGCCTCGACGTCTGCCCGACCTCGGCGATCAGCTCGGCCGGCGACACCGTCGAGATCGACCCCTTCGTCTGCGCCGGCTGCGGCTCCTGCGCCAGCGTCTGCCCGACCGGCGCGGCGACCTACCAGTTCCCGGCGGGGGATTTGCTGTTCCAGCGCCTGCGCACCCTGCTCCAGTCCTACCAGGCGGCCGGCGGCGAGGAGCCCGTGATCCTAATCCACGACAGCCGCCACGGCGGCGAGGTGATCGCGCTGACCGCCCGCATGGGCCGCGGGCTGCCCGGGCGGGTCCTGCCCTTCGCGGTCAACGAGGTGACCCAGATCGGGCTCGACTTCCTGGCCGCCGCGCTGGCCTACGGGGCAGCCGGTGTCGTGGTCCTGGTCGACCCCACCAAGGCCGAGGAGCTCTCGGGCCTGGCGCAGCAGGTCGGCCTGGCAGAGACGGTCATGGACGGCCTCGGCTACGGCGGCGGACGGATCCGGGTTCTGGACCAGCCGGACCCGGAGGCGGTCGAGGCGGCGCTCTGGGACTTCGCGCCCGACCCGGCCGCGCCGGCGGGCGGGTTCCTGCCCATGGGCGGCAAGCGCAGCCGGATCATGCTGGCGCTCCGGCACCTGCACCAGGAAGCGCCGCGCAAGGTCGACATCCTGCCCCTGGCCCAGGGGGCGCCCTTCGGCGCGGTCGAGGTCGACACGGCCGGCTGTACGCTCTGTCTGGCCTGCGTCGGCGCCTGCCCGACCGGCGCGCTGCTTGACGACGAGTCCCGGCCCTGGCTCGGCTTCAACGAGGAGGCCTGCGTCCAGTGCGGGCTGTGCCGCAACACCTGCCCGGAGAGCGTGATCACCCTGGCGCCGCGCTTCAACTTCACCGACGAGGCGCGCGGCACGGTCGAGATCAACCGCGAAGAGCCGTTCCACTGCATCCGCTGCGGCAAGGCCTTCGGGGTGAAGCGATCGATCGAGCACATCGCCCAGAAGCTGGCCGACAAGCACTGGATGTTCGGCGGCGAGCAAGTCGAGCGCATCATGATGTGCGAGGACTGCCGTGTCGTGGTGCAGTTCGACGCCGACGCACCCATGGCCGCTGCCCCGCGCCCCGTGCCGCGGACGACGGACGACTACCTGCGCGAACGCGAGATCGAGGAGGCGCGGGCCAAGCTGCTGGCCGAGCGCGCCGCCGGCACCGGCAAGAACAACGGCGAGGCGTGATGCCGGCCAAGGGTTTCTTCAGCTCACCGGTCTAGGCTCGGTCCGGCAAAAGGGAAGCAACCTGTGAGCGACGACCAACTCAGTCCCCGACTCAACGCCTACCGCCCCGACCTGGCGGACGCGCGCCTCGAGGGACGGGTCGAGGCCGCCCAATTCGTGGCCGGCCGGCGGCGCCGGGTGGCCGTCGGCGTCGCCGACCTCAGGCGCGAACCGGAAGATCGGGCCGCGCTCGACAGCCAGCTGCTGTTCGGCGAAACCGTGCTGGTGTTCGAGGAGCGTGGCGGCTGGTCCTGGGTGCAGAACGAGACCGACGGCTATGTCGGCTACGCGCCCTCTTCCGCCTTGGGCGACGAGACGGCCGCGGCCGCGCACAAGCTTTCGGCGCCCCGTTCGTTCCTCTATCCGGAGCCGGACATCAAGGCGCCGCCGCTCGAGGTGCTCAGCCTCGGGGCGCGCGCGGCCGTGACCGGCGAGGACGGCGCCTTCAGCAAGGTTCCAGGCGGCTTTATCTACCGCAAACACCTGGCGCCCCTGACCGGCACTCAGCCCGACTATGTCGAAACCGCGCTGAGCCTGCTCGGCGTGCCCTACCTCTGGGGCGGCCGGTCCACCATCGGCCTGGACTGCTCGGCGCTTGTTCAGCTGGTTCTCGACCGGTCCGGCATTGCCTGCCTCAGGGACAGCGGCCAGCAGGAGACGACGCTCGGCGTGGCGCGCCCGCTGGACCAGCCGCCCGAGCGCGGCGACATCATCTATTTTCCCGGCCACGTCGCCATCGCCCTGGACGCTGAGCGGGTGGTTCACGCCAACGCCTTCGACATGCTGACGGCGGTCGAACCGCTGGCAGACGTGGTGGAGCGGGTCGTCGCCGAGGGCGGCCGCGGCATCACCTCGATCCGGCGGCCACGCGCTTGACCGCCAGCGCGCTATTCGCCATGTAAGAGGGGGCTGGCACACTTGCTGGTCAAGGCGTGGGCGGGGATCTGGCGTGAACCAGCCTGAGAGAATCGAGCACAGTGCAAACGGACCAGCCTGGGACGACGGCCCCTGTTTTCGGCCGCCCTGGTTCCGAGCCGAAGCGCTGCGCGCCGGGCAATGTGACGCCTGCGGCGTCTGCGTCCGTGCCTGTCCTCGGGGCCTCCTGTTCCTCGGCCGTGACGGGGCGCCCGAGATCGATTTTGACCGCGGCGGCTGCGATTTCTGCGGTGCCTGCGCGCGGGTCTGCGACCGCGGCGCCTTCGCGGCGCCGGAGGCCGGGCGCCCCTGGGACTACAAGGCGACGGTCGGCGCGGGGTGCCACGCGTTCCAGGGCGTGGTCTGCCAGCTCTGCGACGCCTATTGCGAGACCGGCGCCATTTCCTTCGATCTCTTCGCCGGCGGCTTCGCGCTGGCCCGGATCGGGACCGCCGACTGTTCGGGCTGCGGGGCCTGCGTCGCGGCCTGCCCGGCCGGCGCCATCGCTATGCGCGACGTCGCTGGATAGTGCCGGCTAGCGGGGCGCGGCCTGCCCGGCTTGGGCCTGGCAGAGCGCCCGTGCCCGATCCTTGAAGAGTTCGGCCTGCGCCGGACTGATCGTCTCCTCCGCCCGCATCTGGTCGATGTCGGCCGCCCGCTGGGCGAAGCAGCGCGCGACCGGATCGTCGGCCGCGACGGCCGCGGCCTCGGGCGGGAAGAGATCGTCGCGGTGGACATAGACCAGCAGAACCGCGACCAGCACCAGGACGCCGGCCGCGCAGAGCCGGGCAAGGGGCCCGTCGAGGGCCGAGTTGGGCTGCTGGGCCTCTCGGTTCATCGCGGCGGACCGGAGCGGGGCGGTTTGAAGTCGGTGCAACGAGACATTATGTCAGCTTAGCAGGCCGCGCCCGGCGGCGAGAGCATCTTGCGCCGGGCAGCCTTCCGTAGGAAACTGCGCAGCAAGCGAATCCCAGGTGCGTCCGGGGATTCCAAAGGGCCGAAACGGCCAGGGTGGGAGGAACAGCATGAGTGCGATGATCGACCCCTTCGGCCGGGCGATCACCTATCTTCGGGTCTCAGTCACCGACCGTTGCGACTTCCGCTGCGTCTATTGCATGGCGGAAGACATGACCTTCCTGCCCAAGGCCCAGGTGCTGAGCCTCGAGGAGCTCGACCGCCTGTGCAGCGCCTTCGTGCGCCAGGGCGTGCGCAAGCTGCGCCTGACCGGCGGCGAGCCCCTGGTCCGGCGCAACATCATGAGCCTGATCCGCAACCTCTCGCGCCACCTCGAGAGCGGCGCGCTCGACGAGCTGACCCTGACCACCAACGGCAGCCAGCTGGCCCGCTACGCCGGCGAGCTGGCCGACCTAGGGGTCAAGCGGATCAACGTCTCGCTCGACACCCTCGATCCGGACAAGTTCGCCGCGATCACCCGCTGGGGCAAGCTGGACCGGGTCATGGAGGGTCTGAAAGCGGCCAAGCGGGCGGGGCTGGCGGTCAAGATCAACACCGTCGCCCTCAAGGGTGTCAACGACGACGAGCTGCACAGCCTGGTCAGCTGGTGCGGCGACGAGGGCTTCGACCTGACCTTCATCGAGGTCATGCCCATGGGCGAGATCGGCGAGGAAGCCCGGCTCGACCAGTACCTGCCGCTCTCCATGGTGCGGGCCGAGCTGGCCAAGCGCTGGACGCTGGAAGAGATCGACTACCGCACCGGCGGGCCGGCACGCTACAGCCGGATCGCGGAGACCGGCGGCCGGCTCGGCTTCATCACGCCGCTCACCCATAACTTCTGCGAGAGCTGCAACCGGGTCCGTCTGACCTGCACCGGCACGCTCTACATGTGCCTCGGGCAAGAGGACGCGGCCGACCTCGTCGCCCCGCTGCGCATGAGCGACGACGACGCCCTGCTCGACGCGGCCATCGCCGAGGCGATCTCGCGCAAGCCCAAGGGGCACGACTTCGTCATCGACCGGCGGCGCAGGCGCCCGGCGGTTTCCCGGCACATGAGCGTGACCGGCGGCTGAGGGCGCTCGGGGCCTAAGCGGCCCAGGTACCTAAATTTTCTCCTGTTTTGTCACAAAAAGAGCCACACCCATTTTCGCGACTGGTGGTATCCTGTGGGCGTGGGGTTTGCGGTACATGGGATGGCTGACGGGCAGGATCGCCTGCAACCGATTAGCCAAGGAGTTGCCATCTCATGATGTTTCAGTCCCAAGCCGCGGACTCGTCCAGCGAAAAAGAGAAGAAAGCAAGCAGCCGCGCCAAGTCCGGCCAGCACCATCATTCCATCATCAGCTCCGACCTGACCATCAAGGGCAACCTGGTCTGCACCGGCGACCTGCGGATCGAGGGCCGTGTCGATGGCGACATCACCTGCCGCACCCTGACGCTGGGCGCCCAGCCCGTGATCAACAGCAAGGTGACGGCGGAGACGGTCCGCATCTGCGGCGAGTTCACCGGCGAGGTCCGGGCTCGCAAGGTGATCCTGACCGACACCGCCAAGGTCAAGGGCGACATCTACCAGGACGTCCTGCAGCTGGACAAAGGCGCCGCCTTCGAAGGCTACATCGGCCGCCTGGGCGGCGAGACGGCGAAGTCGGAAGACGAGGTGACCGCGCTCAAGTCGGCCTGAGGCCGCCGCTTATCACTCGATCACCACCCGGTGCGCGAAATCCCGGCCGTTGGAGATGGTGAGCTGTCGGAAGCCCATCATCTTCATCAGGTCGAAGAAGGTGAACCAATCCTGCACGCCGTACTCGGCGAAGACCGGCATCAGGCGGGCCATGGCCGTCAGGTCCGCCAGAACGCCGCGCGCCCGGTAGAGCGTGTCGAGCGGCCCGTCGTCCATGGCGACGATGATCAGCTTGTCGGCCTTGGTGCCCTTCGCGAACATGGCGAAAAGCGGGGCATAGGGGCGTTGGGCCATGGCCGTGGTCAGGCCGGTGACGAAGCCGATCCGCAGCGAGCGGTTGGCCTGCTGCAGCGTCGGTCCCCGCGCCTTGTAGGTCTCCCGGGTCTCGGGTTCGGGATAGTAGTAGCCACTGTGCCGGTCGCCGTTGCTGTTCTGGGCATGGACGGCCGCGGGCCAGAGCAGCAGGCTGCCGGCCAGCGCCAGGGCGCGGAGCTTGCGGGCGTGGGTCATTGTCGAGTGTTTCCCTACTGACGTGCACCGGGCTGGAAACTGGGGAGGCGGCCCCGGGGAGGCAAGCCCCGTCTCGATTGCATCGAACAAAGCTTCGTGAAGCCTCCTCTGGCGTCCCCAGGGCGCCGGGTTATACTCGGTTCAAGAGCTGACCCCACCGTGCCGGAACCGGCGGACCCCGCGATGACCTCTCCGAGCTTCGCCTTCGTGGCCGCCGACACCGACGAGGCCCAAGAGGCGCGCCGCGACCTGGAGGCCCGCTACCAGACCGTGCCCGCGGACGAAGCCGACGTCATCGTGGCGCTCGGCGGCGATGGGCTCATGCTGGAGACGCTGCACGGCTCGATCGAGCGCGGGGTCCCGATCTACGGCATGAACCGCGGCACCGTCGGCTTCCTGATGAACGAATTCCACGCAGAGGACCTGCCGGCGCGGCTCGCCCGGGCCGAGATGGTGACGCTCCATCCGCTGCGCATGCACGCCCAGGCGGTCGGCGGCACCGCTTCCGAGGCGCTCGCCATCAACGAGGTCGCCCTGCTGCGCGAGACCCGCCAGGCCGCCCGGATAAGGGTCTCGGTCGACGGCGTCGTACGGCTCGAGGAGCTGATGTGCGACGGGATCCTGCTGGCCACGCCCGCCGGCAGTACGGCCTACAACCTCTCCGCCCACGGGCCGATCGTCCCGGTCGGCGCCCAGCTGCTGGCGCTGACCCCGATCAGCCCGTTCCGCCCCCGGCGCTGGCGCGGCGCCCTCCTGCCCAATCGGGCGAAGGTTATCTTCGAGGTGGTCGACCCGAAGAAGCGCCCGGTCAGCGCCGTGGCCGACTACACCGAGGTGCGCGAGGTGTCGCGGGTCGAGGTCTGGGAGGACCAGAGCGTCTCGCTTCACATCCTCTTCGACCCGGAACACAATCTGGAGCAGCGCATCCTGCTGGAGCAGTTCCAGCCGTAGCCAGCTGCTGAAAAAGTGCTCAGTGGGGACCATCACCCTTCGACAAGCTCAGGGTGAGGGCGAAATGTCTCAGGCACTTACCCTCATCCTGAGCCTGGTCGAAGGATGACTGTGATCAAGGGCTCTAGGCTTTTCATCAGCCTGCCAGCCTCTTCTTTTGTCGAACCTGATGTCATGGCCGGACGGGATCCGGCCATGACAGTGGCGTGCGTCACGCCCGCCAGAAGGGCTTCGCGGCCTCCCGCTCGGCGTCGGCGCGGCTCAGGCCCATGTCCTTCAGCAGGCGGTCGTCGAGGGCCCTCATGTGGGCGCGCTCGCTGATCCGAGCCTGCCAGGCGAGCACGGTGGCGAAGGGGCGCCAGGCCAGATCGACGAGGCTGATCGGGGACCCACCGGCGAAAATGGCCGCGCCGGGGGCGGTCTGGGTGCTGGCTCTTTCCATCTCAGTTCTCCTCATCCGAAACTTGCGAGCGTTCTGGTCTTGGCAGACTAGGTCCGGCGGGTCGTGGGGTCTTCCCGGATCTTGCGACTGACGTTGGAACCGGTGGTTCACGGGATGCCGTCCTGAATAGGAAAATGGCCCGCCTTGCCGCTCTGAACAAACGATGTTAATTCACCTGTCGGATCAGAATTTCTAATGGAAGAGCGAGGCCGACCTGCGCCGTCTCCCGCCGCTCAACGCGCTCCGTGCCTTCGAAGCCGCGGCCCGTCACCTCTCATTCACTAAGGCCGCCGAGGAGCTCTTCGTGACCCAGGCGGCGATCAGCCACCAGGTCAAGGCGCTCGAGGAGACCCTGGGCACACCGCTGTTCCGGCGGCTCAACCGCCGCCTCATGCTGACCGATGCCGGCCAAGCCTACCTGCCGCCCCTGCGCGACGCGCTCGATCTGATGGCGGCGGCCACCGCGCGCCTCAAGTCCATGGAGGAGACCGGCTCGCTGACCGTCAGCGTCCTGCCCTCCTTCGCCGCCAAGTGGCTCCTGCCGCGCCTGTCGCGCTTCCGCCAGCGCCATCCGGACATCGACGTCCTGGTTTCCGCGAAGGAGAACCTGGTGGACTTCACGGTCGACGAGGTCGACATCGCGATCCGCTACAGCCGGGGGCGCCATCCGGGCCTGGAGATCGTCCCCATGATGGGCGACGAGGTCTTTCCGGTCTGCAGTCCGAGTCTCCTGGAGTCTGGCCCGCCCCTCGAGCAGCCGACCGACCTCAGGCACCACACCCTGCTGCACGACCCGACCGCCAGGACCAGCGACCTGGACTGGCCGGCCTGGCTCGAGGCCGCCGGAGTCACCGGCGTCGACGCCAGCCGGGGCCCCGGCTTCACCGATTCGAGCATGATGCTGCAGGCGGCCATCGAGGGCGAAGGCGTCGCGCTCGGCCGCCGCGCGCTGGCCGGCAACGACCTGGAGGCCGGGCGCCTGGTCCAGCCCTTCGGACCGAGCGTGCCGGCCGACTTCAGCTACTTCATCGTCTATCCGCCGGCCGGCGCCGAGAGGCCCAAGGTGCGGCTGTTCCGGGATTGGCTCCTCGAGGAGGTCGGGCAGGAGGGCGCGCGCTAGCGGGCGGCTGAAACACTCCTGAGTCCTTGATCACGGTCATCCTTCGACAAGCTCAGGATGAGGGCAAGTGTCTGAAACAGATAGCCCTCACCCTGAGCTTGTCGAAGGGTGATGGTGCCGGCTAAGCACTTCCTCAACAGCCTATTAAAGCCGGTTGCGCTTCACAGGGTCGCCTAAGGCGATTCCGTTTGCTCACGATCTGCTCGAGCGGTGACGCTGGTGCGCGGCGCCGCTCTCTGCCATCCTGCCCGGCCAACACCCGGAGACCAGATTTGTCGGACGACGCCCCCGTAAGCCCCGAATCCCGCGCCATGATCGAACGGCTGGTGGCCTTCGACACCACCAGCCGCAACTCCAACCTCGAGCTGATCCACGACGTCCGGGACTATCTGCAGGGCCACGGCGTCGCGAGCCAGCTGTTCCACGACGAGGGCGGCCAGAAGGCCAACCTCTACGCCACCCTGGGGCCGACCGACCGCCCCGGCATTGCGCTCTCGGGCCATACCGACGTGGTGCCGGTGGACGGCCAGGACTGGTCGAGCGACCCCTGGAAGATCGAGGAGCGCGGCGAGCGGCTCTACGGCCGCGGCACCTGCGACATGAAGGGCTTCATCGCCGTGGTGCTGGCCAAGGTGCCCCAGTTCCTGGCCCGCGACCTGGCGACGCCGATCCACCTCTGTCTGTCCTACGACGAGGAGGTCGGCTGCCTCGGCGTGCGCAGCCTGATCGCCTTCCTGTCGCGCCAGGAGATCCGGCCGGCGGCCTGCATCATCGGCGAGCCGACCAGCATGAAGGTGGTCACGGCGCACAAGGGCAAGCTGTCCCAGCGCTGCAGCGTGCGCGGCCTCGAGGCGCACTCCTCGCTGGCGCCCCAGGGGGTGAACGCCATCAACGCGGCCGCCGAGGTGGTGGCCTTCCTGAGCCGGCTGGCACGGCGCAAGGCCGAGGACGGGCCCTTCGACCAAGACTTCGACGTGCCCTACACCACGGTGCACACCGGGCTGATCCAGGGTGGTACGCAGCTCAACATTATTCCGGGGGCCTGCGACTTCGAGTTCGAGTTCCGCAACCTGCCCGAGGACGACCCCGAGGCGCTGCTGGCCGAGGTCAAGGCCTTCGCCCACGGCGAGGTCGAGCCGGCCATGAAGGAGATCGATCCCGCCGCCGGCTTCTCCTGGGACGAGATCTCGGCCTTTCCCGGACTGGCGACCGCCGGCGACGCCGATGTGGTGACCCTGGCCAAGGCGCTCAGCGGCAGCAACGACACCGGCAAGATCTCCTTCGGCACCGAGGCCGGGCTGTTCAGCGACAGCGGCATCCCGACCGTGGTCTGCGGCCCGGGCTCGATCGAGCAGGCCCACAAGCCCGACGAATACATCGCCCTGGAGCAGGTCGCGCTCTGCGAGCGCTTCATCGACCGGCTGCTCGACCGGGTCTCCGCCTGACGCCCCGTGCCCGCTTCCCCCAGGGCCTCAGAGTCCTCCTGGCGCTCGCAATCGGCGCGCTCGGCGGCTGGGGCGCCCACCTCCTGCAGCTGCCGCTCGCCTGGATGATCGGCGCCATGACGGCGACCACGGTCGCCGCCATCGCCGGCGCGCCGGTCGCGCTCTCCTGGACCCTGCGCTCGGTCATGGTGGCCGTGCTCGGCGTCATGCTGGGCAGCGGCTTCACGCCCGAGATCCTGGATCGCCTGGGCGAGTGGGCGCTCAGCCTGGGCGCGCTGCTCGGCTACACCGTGGCGGCCGGCGCCGCCGGCATGCTCTATTTCCGCCGGGTCGCCGGCTACGACCGGCCGACCGCCTACTTCGCCGCCACGCCCGGCGGGCTCTCGGAGATGATCCTGATGGGCGGCGCCTTCGGCGGCGACCCGCGGATCATTTCCCTGGTCCACGCCTCGCGGGTGCTGCTGGTCGTCCTCACCCTGCCCTTCGCCTTCCAGCTGTTCCTCGGCTACCAGGCCGGCGACCGGCCGGCCGCGGGACCGGACCTGCTGGCCATGGCGCCCTGGGACCTCGCCGTCCTGACCGCCTGCGGCGTCCTGGGCTTCGTTGGCGCGCGGCTGCTCAAGGTGCCGGCCGCGGCCATCGTCGGGCCCATGGTGCTGAGCGCGGCGGCCCATCTCGGCGGGCTGACCGACGCCAAGCCGCCGGACCTGCTGGTCGCCGTCTCCCAGGTCGTGGTCGGCAGCTCGATCGGCTGCCGCTTCGCGGGCACCGAGCTCTCCCTGGTCCGCCGCACGATCCTGCACGCGGCCGGCGTGACGGTGATCCTGGTCGCCGTCACCCTCGCCTTCTCCCTCGCGCTCAACGCCGTGACCGGCCTGCCCCTGCCGGCGCTGGTCCTGGCCTACGCGCCCGGCGGCCTTGCGGAGATGAGCCTGATCGCCCTCGCGCTCTCGCTCGACGCCGCCTTCGTGGCGACCCACCACCTGGTCCGGATCTTCGTCATCGTGGTCTTCGCCCCCGGCCTGTTCCGCCGCGTCACGGGGGAAAGCGCGGAGAAGGGGCGTTAGCAGGCTGCAGCGCGAGGGAAGAAAAATTTGACAAGGGCAATCTCCATCCTACTATGTTCCTATGTTACATAGTGACATAAGGAACATAGAGAGATGAGCCCTACAATTCGAGTTGATGACGAGGTGTACGATTGGCTCAAAGGTCAGGCCGTGCCCTTCGAAGATACACCTAACTCCGTGTTGAGGCGGATCGCCGGGCTCGATGACGCGAGCGAGGAGGAGCCGTTAGGACAACCACTCGGCAAGGGAACTAGGAAGATTTCAGGGCGGCGTGCCCCGCTTATTAGGGGCAATGAGTTAATCAGGAGGTGGAAAATACCCGTACTCCAAGCCCGCTTTCATCGTGATGGTCACTACTACGAGCATTTGACCAAGTTCCCAGCCGCATTCTGCGACCCGAAGGGCTACGTCGTCTTCGAAGATGAGGAGACGTACCGTCGGTCCCCCTACCTTCGACTCGGTGTGCAGGTCAACGTGGAGCCGCCCGGTATATCCTCTATACCAGGGTACCGTGAGGTGGAGGATCCCATCCTCTAGCCAAGCATAAGACCGGGAAATTCCTGCGCTCGGTCATCCTTCGACAGGGGGCGCAACCCGGCGTTAAGTGCGGATGAGGGCATGTTCTGGAAACACTTTCCCCTCACCCTGAGCTTGTCGAAGGGTGATGGTGGCGACTAGGCCCCCCTAAGACATCTTCGCGGTGATCCCGCCGTCGACCACCAGCTCGGTCCCGGTGATGTAGCGCGCCTCGTCGGAGGCCAGGAAGAGCGCGGCCCGGGCCACGTCCCAGGCGTCGCCCATGAAGCCCATGGGGCACTGCTCGGAGCGGATCTCGATCATCTTGTCGACGTCGCCGCCGGCGTAGGCCTCCTTCAGCGGCTCGACGATCATCGGCGTGTGCATCAGCCCGGGCACCACGGTGTTGGCGCGGATGCCCTTGGCCGCGTACTCCAGGGCGACCGCCCGGGTGAAGGGCACGACCGCGCCCTTGCTGGCGTAGTAGGAGATATAGGGCACCCCGGTCCAGCGCATGCCGGCGATCGAGCCGATGTTGACGATGGCGCCGCCGCCCTGCGCGACCATGGCCGGCAGCACGTGCTTGCAGGTCAGGAACATGGACCTGAGGTTGACCGCCATCACCCGGTCCCAGCTCGCCTCGCTCGCCTCGACCGGCCCGCCGACCTCGACGATGCCGACGTTGTTGTCCAGCACGTCGACCCGGCCGTAGAGCGAGAGGCAGCGCGTCACCAGCTCGGCGACCGCATCCGCCTGGGACACGTCGGCGGTGTGGGCCGTGGCCTCGTGGCCCTCCCCGGTGATGATCGAGACCGTCTCCTCGACCGCCGCCGGGTTGACGTCGACCGCGAAGACCTTGGCCCCCTCGCGGGCGAAGAGCACCGCCGCCGCCTTGCCGTTGCCCCAGCCGGGCCCGGCCGAGCCGGCCCCGACCACGATCGCCACCTTGTCCGCCAGCCGTCCCGCCATGAGCGCGCCCTCCCCTGGTGTTGCCGGCCCATCTTAGCGCGCAACCCGGCGACCGGGCCAAGGGCGGTTGCAGCGACCGTTAAGGGGCCGTTAGACGGGCGCGGATACTCTTTCGCCTCAACGCTCTAGCGGGAACCTGGGCGACCGTGCCATTCCCCTCCCGCCTCGCGGCACGAAAGGCCGTTTCGAAGCACGATGCTCGGAAAATACTTCAAGCGCGACAAGCGGCTCGAGTTCGAGATCGAGCCCCGGGTAGGGCTTCTTCCGCTCCGCCTCGATATGACCTCGGACGAGGTTCGAGAGGTCATGAAGTCGCTCGGCCAAGAGCCGAGTTCGGTCAAGGACGAAGCCGGCCTGCTCAGAAAACTCGGCATAGATCCGCCCGAGGGCCTTTCCCACTCGCACGCCTACTTGGACAACAGCTTGTCCGTCGAGTTCGACCAGAGCGATCGGGCGAGCTTCATCGGCATCGCCCCCCATGGCGAGATCCGGGTCCTGCTACATGGTCTGGATGTCTTCGGCGTTTCCGCCGAAGACCTGTTCGAGCAGCTGAAACGGAGATACGGACTTGAAGACCTCGCCTACGATGCGGATGAGCTGCTCCTGCCCAATCAGATTCTGACGCTCTGGCAGGCGGACCCGCAGTACGACCTAAAGGGCGAACGATTTCCCGTTTGGGGCCAGATCGGCGTCGGGAATACGGACTATCTGGAGAACGTTCGGCGGATAGAGAACGGCGGTGGCCGCTGACCGGCCCGGAGCCGGGCCGAGGCCGGTTGTTGCACGGACCCGGCGGCTGAGGCAAAAGTGCCCTCTGGCGCCGTCCCGGCCTCGGCGGGCGTGGCGGAATTGGTAGACGCAAGGGACTTAAAATCCCTCGGGCTTCGGCCCATGCCGGTTCGAGTCCGGCCGCCCGCACCAGCTCTAAGCGAAAACTGGGACTGACCTTCCCGCAGCTCGGCTGCGTTACGGTGCCCAGAGCTCCGGCCGGAGCCATGCCTCGGGCAACAGGAGCCGGCCGCCCGGGGCGGGCGCTCCACCCTTCAAGCACGTCGACTGCCAGGCCGTCCGCCACTCGGCCGGCAGGGGATAGGGCGGTGCGACGTTCGCCTCGGGCTGAAACCCAAGGCGGCCATAGTAGGCGGGGTCGCCCAGCACGAAGACCTGGGCCACACCCTCGTTCTCGAGCCGCTTCATGCCGGCGCGGGCAAGCGCGCTGCCAATGCCCTGGCGCTGCCGTGCGGGCGCGACGCAAAGCGGCGCCAGAAGCGCGGCCGCGCCCGGGCTTCCGTCGAGACCGCAGCGGGTGAAGAGCACGTGCCCCGCGGGCCCCGACCCGGTCGCCGCCACGAGGGAGAGCACGGCCGGCCCTTCTTCCAGCAGTGCGCGCACCAGGGGCACCAGGTCCTCGTCGGGGAAGGCCTGGGGATAGAGCGCCTCGATCGCAGCCCGGTCGCCCGCCACGCTCTCGCGGATCTCGACGTCCTCCGTCACGGGGCTTCTTGGGCCTCCCGCCCGCTGAAGAAGGCGGTCAGCTCGGCGTCGGGGATGGCCTCGGCGGCGTAGGTGAAGCGGCCGTCCTTGGCGATTTCCCGGGCCGCGCGGCGCAGGGCGCCGAGGGCGAGGCGGGCCAGGCTGCCGCCGACGCTGATCCGCTTGACCCCCAGGTCGGCCAGCTCGCGCACGGTCAGGGCCGCGCCGGCCAGGCCCATGACCACGTTGAGCGGCCCGTCGATCTCCCGCGCCAGCGTGGCGATCTCCTCCGGATCGCTGACCCCGGCCGCATAGAGGCAGTCCGCGCCGGCCTCGCGGTAGAGGTTGCAGCGGGCAATGGACTCGGCCAGCGGATCGGGGTGGCCGACCAGGTAGCACTCGGCCCGGGCCGTCAGCACGTAGGGGATTCCCGAGGCGGCGGCCGCCTCCTTGGCCGCGCGGATCCGCTCGACAGCCAGGACGCGGTCGTAGAGCGGCCGGTCCGGGTCGCCGCTGTGGTCCTCGATGCTGCCGCCGACCAGGCCGGCGGCGACCGAGCGCCGGATGGTCTCGGCCACGGCTTCCGGCGCCTCGCCGTAGCCCGCCTCCAGATCGCCGCTGACCGGCAGGTCGACCGCGTCGGCGATGGCCCGGCAGACCGCCAGCATCTCGTCCCGGTCGATCCGGTCCTGGTAGTCCGGCAGGCCCCGGGCGAAGGCGACGCCGGCGCTGGTCGTAGCAACCGCCGGGAAGCCCTCGGCCGCCAGCAGCAGGGCGCTGCCGGCGTCCCAGGCGTTCGGCATGACGAAGGCGCCCGGCTCGCCGTGAAGCGCGAGAAACCTCCGGGCCTTCTCTCTCTGGTTCAAGGCCATGCCGCCCTCCTTCCGAAGAAGCGCCAACCCTAGCAGAGTCGCGCTGACAGTGTTCTGTCAGGAGTTCCCGGCAGGGGCGTCCGCATCGGCAGTTTCGCGCCTGAATTGACCAATATTCGACCCGGGGTTGAGAGCTTCGGAAGCCCTCTCCAGACCCTCGCGATTGTCATAAAAGTGTGCCAACATAGTCATATAACCAGGCGATGGATGTGCCTTGATCAGCGCGCGGTGAGCCCGGCTGGGTGCCGTGTGCCTGACATAGAAATCTATCGTCCCAACAGGGAGAGTTACACTGATGACAACAGGAAAAGTCCTGGGCCTTGCATCGACCGCTATTGGCGCGCTCATGCTGGCCACGGCAGGCACGCAGCCCGCTCTGGCCGCGGATTGCCCGGCGATCACCGTCGCCGAAGACAAGGGCATCAGCGGCAAGTTCCCGCAGCAGTTCGAGCTGTCCGAGTTCGAGTCGGCCGCGAACTGCAAGCTGACCTTCCAAGAGAACCCGTCGATCAAGGACCTGAACGCCAAGATCCGGGGCAACCCGGACCTGCCGCCGCTCGCAGAGCGCCTGCCGGCGGAGCCGCTGGTGGTCGCGCCCTACGAGGAAATCGGCCGCTACGGCGGCGTGTTCGACGCGCTGTCGAACGCGACCGAGGCCGGCACTTCCGACCTGCTCTCGACCCGCCACGTCAACCTGGTGCGCTTCTCGGACGACCTGAACACGATCGTGCCGAACGTGGCCAAGGGCTGGGACTGGAACGACGACTTCACGCAGCTCACCTTCTACCTGCGCGAGGGCCACAAGTGGTCCGACGGCGGGCCCTTCACCGCCGAGGACGTCAAGTTCTGGTACGACAACCTTGCGCTCGATCCCAACGTGATCGAGAAGGCCAAGGACTACGTGCTGGTGGCCGGCGAGCGCATGACGGTCGACGTGATCGACCCGCAGACCGTGCGCTTCAATCTGCCGGCGCCGAAGCCGGGCCTGCTGGCCCACTTTGCGACCTCCTACGCCCAGGGCTTCCAGCCCAAGCACTTCCTCGGCCAGTACCACCCGGACATCAACCCGGACGCCGACAAGCTGGCCAAGGAGATCGGCTTCGAGAGGGGCTACGACGTGATCGCCGCCTACTACGGCAACTCGGACTGGACCGACACCCCCTCGCCGCTGCTCTCGCAGCCCGAGAAGGTCGCCGGCATGCCCAAGGACGTGATGCCCACGCTTGAGAGCTTCATCACGATCAAGGACACCACGGAAGGCCGGCGCTACGTCGCCAACCCCTACTTCTTCCAGGTGGACACCGCAGGCAACCAGCTGCCCTACATCAACGAGCAGGACGAGCTCTACATCAACGAGAACGAGGTCCGTCTGCTCAAGCTGGTCAACGGCGAGGTCGACTACAAGTCGCAGTCGGTCCAGCTTCCGGGCGCGCCCATGCTGCTCGACGGACAGGAGAAGGGCGGCTACAAGATCGACCTCAAGCCGACCATCACCCTGCCCGCCTTCTCGTTCAACGTGACCTCTGAGGACATGGCGAAGCGGGAAGTCTTCGGCAACCTGAAGTTCCGTCAGGCCATGTCGGTCGCGATCAACCGTGACGAGATCAACGACGTGGCCTTCTTCGGCCTCGGCGAGCCCAAGCAGTACATCGGCTTCTCGCCCCGTCCGGACTTCGTCGACGAGAAGTGGTCCAAGCACTTCATCCAGCACGATCCTGAGATGGCCAGGAAGCTGCTCGACGAGATCGGCCTGGTCGACAAGAACGGCGACGGCTTCCGCGACCTGCCGAACGGCGAGCCGCTGGTGCTGAACATCCAGTTCGCCACCCAGGGCATCGCCGGCCAGGTTGTCGAGCTGGTCGCCCAGCACTGGTCCAACGTGGGCATCAAGACCACCGCCAAGGAGGTCACGCCGGACGAGTACCGCTCGGCCCAGTCCTCGAACCAGCTCGACGTCGGCGCCTGGGGCAAGGGCATGCCGCTCGCCATGGTGCTCGGCCTGAACGAGAGCTTCGTCGCACCCTTCGGCAACTACTTCGACCACCGGGTCGGCATGCTGTGGGGCGAGTACCTCGAGTCCGACGGCAAGTCGGGCGTCAAGCCGCCGCAGTGGGTGTTCGACATGGTCGAAGACATCAACGCCTTCCAGTCGACCCCGGTCGGCACGCCGGAATCGGCCAAGATCGGCCAGCGGCTGGTCGAGAACCTGACCACCAACCTGATGATCATCGGGACGGTCCAGGCGCCCAACCCGATCTACCATCGGACCGCGCTGAAGAACTTCCCGGAGTTCAAGACCTGGTCCTACGAGTACTACAGGACCTACCCCTACCGTCCGCAGCAGTGGTTCCTGGCCGACGAGAGCTGAACCGCCGTTGACGTGAGGCGAAACCCGAGGGCCGGGCCGATCGCGGCCCGGCCCTCTTCTCGCCTATCTGAGGCCATGCTAGGGCCTGTTGACACTCACGTCGCGCTCCTGGTCCGAGTGAAATCGGCCTGCTGTTAGGCGCGAGGAGGAAGGACATGCGGCGCATATTCGACGACAAGCAACGCGGCAGCAGGTCGATTTCGCCGGATCCCTTCGGGACGGGGCGCATTTGCGCCGGGGCGGCGTCGCGGAAGGCCTTGTGGGGGCCCACCCCACGGCGCCTCCCGCTCCTAGCCCCGGCGCAAATTCGCTCCCGCCAGGAGCGCAACGTGAATGTCAACAGGCCCTAGAGCAGATCCGGGTTTGACTGAATCGCCGGAGGCGATCCATCAAACCCGGTGAATCTGCTCTAAACCTAGGATGTAGAGCGGATTCACATGTTTAGTTGGCAACCACGTAGTGGTTCCATCTAAACATGATCCGCTCTAGACTTTTCCTAGCAGGGCTTCGGGGAAGGGCCTGGTCAGGGGGCGAGACATGCTGCAGTACCTTCAGTTCGCCGCGACTCGCTTCGCCATGGCGGTCGTCACGCTGCTGCTGGTCTCCTTCATCGTCTTCTCCCTCATGGAGATGGTCCCCGGCACCTGCGCCGAGCGCTATCTCGCCTTCAAGAACACCCAGGGCTCGCAGATCACCGTCGAGGACATCGAGGCCGAGAAGAGGCGCCTCGGGCTCGACCGACCCTTCGTGGTGCGCTGGGCGAGCTGGGTCGGCAACGTCTTCTTCCGCGGCGACTTCGGCGAGAGCTGCATTCTGCGGGTCTCGATCAACAACCTGCTCAGCCAGAAGATCTGGCTTTCGCTCGGCATCTGCTTCGCCGCGCTCTTCTTCGCCTACCTGATCGCCATCCCGGTCGGCATCATCTCGGCCTCGGCCAACAACCCCGTCACAAACAACACGCTACGCTTCGTCTCCTACCTCGGCCTGGCGATGCCGAACTTCCTCCTGGCGCTGATGATCATGCTGGTCTCGACCGTGCTGTTCGGCGACAGCCTGACCGGCCTCTTCTCCAAGGAGTACCGCGACGCGCCCTGGTCGTTCGACAAGCTGATCGATTTCCTCAGCCGGGCCTGGCTGCCGATCTTCATCCTCGGCTGGTCGGCGACGGCCTTCGCGCTGCAGACCGTGCGCGCGCTCATGTCCGACGAGCTAGGCAAGCTTTATGTCACCGCGGCCTCGGCGCGCGGCGTCTTCGGGCGCAAGCTGCTGTGGCGCTATCCGGCGCGCCACGCGCTCGGCCCGATCATCAACTCGCTGGGCTTCGACCTGAACCGGGTGTTCAACGAGCTGCCCATCGTCGCGGTCATCCTGACCCTGACCGAGATGGGCGCGCTGCTGCTCGAGTCCCTGGCGCGCTCCAACGACCAGCAGCTCGCCGGCGCCATCATCTTCATCCTCACGGCGGCGATCGTGTCGCTCAACTTCTTCACGGACCTGCTGCTGGCGATCATCGATCCGCGCATCAGGCGCAGCGTGGTGGGGGCCTAGATCATGGCGGAGCAGGCGATCGGCACCCAGGGCGTCACCCAAGAGCCGCTCGACGCGGCGGCTCTGGCCGAGCAGAAGCGCAAGGAAGCCTACTTCACGGCCAGCCAGGCCCAGCTGATCTGGGCCCGCTTCAAGAAGAGCCGCTCGGCGATGATCGCCGGGTCGGTCCTGATCATCCTGATCCTGATGGGCCTCTTCGCGCCCTTCCTCTCGCCCTACGACCCGACCATCGCCGGGCGCAACAAGGACTACCAGTTCGGCGCGCCGCAGATCCCCATGTTCTGCGACCACAACGGCTGCTCGCTGCGGCCCTTCATCCACGGCGTCGAGCGGACCCGCTCGGCCAAGACCAACTTCCGCTGGGTGACCCAGGTCAATCCGGAAGAGCGGCGCTACGTCCAGTTCTTCGTGCCGGGCTGGAAGTACACGATGCTCGGCATACAGTTCGAGACCCACCTGTTCGGCGTCGACGAGGGCGGCATCCACCTCTTCGGCACGGACAAGGGCGGCAAGGACATCTTCTCGCGGACCCTGCACGCGATCTGGACGTCGCTCGCAGTCGGCACCATCGGCATGCTGATCTCCTTTGTCCTGGCGCTGATCATCGGCGGGATATCGGGCTACTTCGGCGGCAGGATCGACGGCGCGCTGCAGATGGTAACCGACGCGATCAGAACCGTGCCGGCGATTCCGCTGTTCATGGCCTTGGCCGCCTTCGTGCCCGACGAGTGGAGCTCGGAAGAACGCTTCTTCTTCATCTCGATCATCCTCGGCCTGATCGGCTGGCCGACCCTGGCGCGGCGCATCCGGACCCACCTGCTGACCGAGCGGAACCAGGAGTACGTGTTGGCCGCCCAGCTCTGCGGCGCGCCGGCGGGGCACGTGATCCGGCGCCACCTGCTGCCGAGCTTCACCAGCTACATCATCGTCGACCTGGTGATCTCCTTCCCCTACATGGTGCTCTCCGAGACGGCGCTCAGCTTCATCGGCCTCGGCCTCAAGGAGCCGGTCAACTCGCTGGGCGTCCTGCTCCAGGCGGTGACCAACGCCGACGTGCTGCTGAACTACCAGTGGCACTTCATCCCGGTGATCTTCTTCGTGGCAATGGTGCTGGCCTTCGTCTTCGTCGGCGACGGGCTGCGCGACGCGGCCGACCCCTATTCGGACAAGAGGTGATGAGCAAACCGCTGATCAGCGTCGACAACCTGACCGTCCAGTTCCGCACGGACGAGGGCCTGATCACCGCCGTCGACGGCATCTCCTTCGACATCGCGCCGGGCGAAGTCCTGGGCCTGGTCGGCGAGAGCGGCTCGGGCAAGTCGGTCTCGGCCAAGGCCCTGATGCAGCTCAACGCCAAGAACGCGGTCTATAGTCCGGAGAGCAGGATCACCCTGAACCTGGACGAAGGCCCCGTCGACGTCCTGGCGCTCAAGAAACCACGCGAGCTCATGGTGATCCGGGGCGGCACCATCTCGATGATCTTCCAGGAGCCCATGGCGAGCTTCGCCCCGGCGATCACCATCGGCGACCAGATGGTCGAGCAGCTCCTGATCCACACCTCGCTGAACAAGCAGGGCGCCAAGGAGCTGTCGATCGAGATGCTGGCCCGGGTCGGCATCCCCGAGCCGGCCCGGCGCTTCGACCAGTACGCCTTCGAATTCTCCGGCGGCATGCGCCAGCGGGCGATGATCGCCATGGCGCTCTCGACCAAGCCGAAGCTGCTGATCGCCGACGAGCCGACGACCGCGCTCGACGTGACGATCCAGGCCCAGGTGATCGACCTGATGAAGGAGCTGGTCGCCGAGTTCGGCATGGGGATCCTGTTCATCACTCACGATCTCGGCGTGATCGCGCAGACCGCCGACCGGGTCGCCGTCATGTACCTGGGCAACATCGTCGAGAGCGGCACGGTCCGCCAGGTCATCAAGCAACCGGCCCATCCCTACACCCAGGGCCTGCTGCATGCGATCCCCAAGCTGGAAGAGCTCGACGAGCCGCTCACGCCGGTGCCCGGCGACATCCCCAGCCTGCTCGAACGTCCGGCCGGCTGCGTCTTCCACACCCGCTGCCCCCAGGCGATCGCCGGCAAGTGCAACACCATCGATCCCAGCGTCACCACATTGGGCGAGGGGCACGAGGCCGCCTGCCTGCTGGTGCAGGAACGTGACAGCGCGAAGGCCGCCGAAGAGGTCCCGGCATGAGCGATAGCCACCCTCTCGCCACCCCCCATATCTCCGCAAAGGGGCTCTCGGTCCACTACGGGCTCGGCCGTCAGCTGTTCGGCGAGAAGCTGGTGATTCGCGCGATCGAGAACGTTTCGCTCGACATTCCGAAGGGTTCCTTCTTCGGCCTGGTCGGGGAAAGCGGCTCGGGCAAGACCACGCTCGGCCGCGCCATCCTCAAGGCGGCTCCGATCAGCGGCGGGCACGTGAACTACAACGACGGCGAGGTCGACTACGACATCGCGGCGATCGACAAGCGGCAGCTGAAAGACTACCGCCGCCGGGCCCAGCTGATCTTCCAGGATCCCTACGCCGCGCTCAGCCCGCGCATGACGGTGCGCGACATCATTGCCGAGCCGCTCGAGGTCATGAAGCTGACCTCGTCGCGCGAGGAGACCGACCAGAGGGTGCGCGAGATCGCGGCCAAGTGCCGGCTCAACCTTGAGCACCTCAGGCGCTTCCCCCACGCCTTTTCCGGCGGCCAGCGCCAGCGCATCTCGATCGCCCGCGCCCTGGTCTGCCAGCCGAAGTTCCTGGTCGCCGACGAGAGCGTCGCCGCGCTCGACGTCTCGATCCAGGCCGACATCCTCAACCTGCTGAAGTCCCTACAGCAGGAGATGGACATCACCTTCCTCTTCATCAGCCACGACCTCAGCGTGGTCGCCCACACCTGCGACCATGTGGCGGTCATGTATCTGGGGCGCCTGGTCGAGACCGCGCCGACCCGCGAGCTCTTCGCGGCGCCGCGTCACCCCTACACCAAGGCGCTGCTCTCGGCGATCCCCTCGCTCGACCCGGACCACGGGGCCCAGGCCCAGAAGCTCGAGGGCGAGATTCCGAGCCCGGCCAACCCGCCGCCCGGCTGCAAGTTCCAGACCCGCTGCCCGCATGCGATCGACATCTGCCGCACGGCGGAGCCCAAGCTCGACCACTTCGGCCTCGAGCACGACGTCGCCTGCCACCGCTGGCAGGAGCTGGCCGAGCTGGAGCCCGCCGAGTAGCGTTCTCTATCCAAGCGGCGTGTGGTTGAAGCTCGGCATGGCGAGCACCTTTTCCGCGCCGCCGAGCGCCTCCAACTTCGACCTCTGTTCGGCAAAGGCCTGGGCGTTGACCGCCTCCGGGTCGAGCACGGCGTTCAGCTGGGCGAGGAGCGTGGCGCGCAGCTCGGCGTAGGCCGGATCCGTTCCCAGGTCGTTGCGCTCGCCCGGGTCCTTCTCCAGGTCGAAGAGCTGCGGCGGGTGGCCGCCGGCGTAGTGAACGTACTTCCAGGGCCCCTGGCGCAGCATGGTCAGGCCGGTCGGGCTGCCGCCGTCGTGGTACTCGCTGATGACGATGCGCTCGGGCTCGGGCGCCGTCACGAAGTCCTGGAGCGGCCGGCCCTCCCAGGGCTCGACCGCCGCGCGGGGGCCGGGCGCCACCGCCCGCTCGATGGTAGCCGCCAGGTCGTTCAGTGACACCGGCGTCTGGTTTACGCCGGCCGGGATGCCGGGCCCGGCCAGGATCATCGGCACGGCCACCGA